>DATHRJ010000158.1:0-1533 GCA_035465455.1 Lysobacter sp. | reverse complement strand
TCATCGCTGCTGTCGGCGTCTTCGGACGAATGGGATTGGCGCGGGGTGGGCCCGGGGCCGGACCAGGCATGCCGGCGCAACTGCGGCGGGTATCCGCCGGGCATCCGCCCGTAGCGGCGATGGAACCGGGTGACCATCGCGTACACCCAGATCAGATCGCGCAGTGCCGCCTGGCTCTCGTGCGAGCTGGGTCCTGGACGATCCGGATGAAGCTCGGCAATGCGTCGACGATACGCGCGCTGGAACTCCTCCAGGCTGCAATTGGGCTGGAGATCGAGCTCGGAATAGATCGAATCGAGATCGGGTTTCATTCATCTTGATTCTAGCCCCATGCATGTCCGGATTGGGTCATTCGACCGGTCTGCGGTGGCCGCAGCGTGGTGGAGGACGCGTTGTATCGATGTCGGCCGAGCAAGCGCTGCCGACCAGGAAATGCCCGGGAACTGGCGCGGCAAACGCCTCCGAAAGAGTGCCTCGATGAACCAATACCAGTCCGCCCTGACCCGTCGGCCTAGCCAGCGCATCGCGAATCCTTCAGCAGTCCTGGGAATGTTCGAGGCGCAGGTGCGACACGATCCGGGTGCGATCGCGGTCTCTTGCGGCGATGCCACGCTGGGTTACGGCGAGCTCGACCGTCGCGCCAACCAGGTGGCGAACCACCTCCTGGGCCTTGGCGTCAAGCCGGGTGACCGGGTCGCGTTGTGCATGACCCGTTCCCTGGAATTGATTGTCGCGATGCTCGGTGTGGTGAAGGCCGGTGCCGTGTACCTGCCGATGGACCTGGCCTATCCGGGGGAGCGCCTGGCGTACATGCTGGCGGATGCGGAATCGGTGGTCGTGCTGACCTTGTCCACCGACCGCGAAGCGATTCCCGGTGTGGTCGGAAATGCTCGGCGGCCCGGTTGCGCCCGAGGACAACTTCTTCGAACTCGGTGGCCACTCGATGCTCGCGGTGCAGATGGTCAATCGCGTGGATCGCGACACCGGCGTGCGGATCAAGCTGATCCGGCTCGGAGCAGAAAACCTGGCCCAGATCGCCGCCACGCTGCCTGGGGTCGTCGCCACGGCACCGGCGATCGAGGCGGCGGCCCGGCGGCACTTTGGCCGTCTGCGACGGCTGATTGGCCTGACGGCCGTGGACCCGCGCGAATGAGCGCGCGGGGAATACTGGTGGGGGCAGATTGATGGCCATTGCCGCGTGGGAGCCGTTATGGCTCGATGAATCCTCACGATGCCTGTATGCGGCGATGCATCCGGCGGCACCCGGCGCATTTCCCGGTTCGCTGCCGGGCGTGCTGATCGTTCCGCCGCTGCTGCACGAGCAGCCTCGCAGCCGTCGCTTCGTCACCGAAGTGGCCAGCGGGCTTGCCGCGATGGGCATGCCGTGCCTGCGGTTCGATTTCTTCGGCACCGGTGACTCCGACGGGACCGGCGACCAACTCGATTTCGCCTCGATGCATCACGACCTCGACCTGGCCATCGCGGCGTTGCGCGCGCGCACTGGCGTCGACGCGGTGGTGGTGCTTGGCTGGC
>DATHRJ010000157.1:0-12339 GCA_035465455.1 Lysobacter sp. | reverse complement strand
CGCCTCGTAAGCCTCGTTGACCGACTTGAACTTTTCCTCGGCGCCCGACTCCTTGCTCACGTCGGGATGGAACTTGCGCGCCAGGCGCCGATACGCGGACTTGATCTCGGCCTCGCCCGCGCTGGGTTCCACCCCGAGGATGGCGTAGTAGTCCTTGAATTGCATCGACCGCTCCTGGATGGATTGCTGCGCAGGCATACAGGATAGGCGCCGCACCGTGCCACGCAAAGCCACGCTATCGCCGTCACACCGATTCAACCGGCCCGGGCGTGAAGTTGGCGCAGTCGCAGCGTGCACGTCGGGCCCCGCCGCGCCACGCTAGACTTCCGCTTCCCCCACAAGGAGCACCCCATGAGCATCAAGGTTGGCGATCGTCTTCCGGAAGTCCCGCTGCAGCGCATCCGGGAAGGCGTCGAGAACGTCGAGACCAGGGACCTCGTGCAAGGCACCAAGCTGGTGCTGTTCGCGGTCCCCGGCGCGTTCACTCCGACGTGCTCGGAGAAGCACCTGCCCGGCTTCATCGAGCACTTTGAAGAGTTCCGCGCGAAGGGAATCGACGTCGCCTGTCTGTCGGTCAACGACCCGTTCGTGATGCAGGCGTGGGCACAGACCCAGCACGTCCCCGAAGGATTGATGATGCTGGCAGACGGCAATGGCGAGTTCACCCGCGCCCTGGGCCTGGAACTGGATGCAAGCTCCTACGGCATGGGCACCCGCGCCAAGCGCTTCGCGTTGTACGCCGAAGATGGCGTGGTCAAGCAGCTGCACGTGGAGGCACCGGGCGAGCTGCGCGTGTCGACGGCCGAGCACATGCTCTCGCAGTTGAACTGAGAACCCACGGGTCGCGTCGCAGCGGCGCGAACCTCCCCGGAAAAAAAATGCCACCGTGAGGTGGCATTTTTTTCGTCATGACGCGGCAATCAGGTCACACCGATGGAGCGGACTCCCCAGTCTCTCCTTCCGCATCGGCGCCACCGGGCACGGAAAGATCATCGACAGCCGCATCTTCGTCCGCCGTGGCATCCAGCGATGCATCCAGCCGCTCGACCGCCTGCAGGGTTTCATCTGGCGCCAGGCGGATCAGGGTCACGCCCTGCGTGTTGCGGCTGACGGTCGAGATCTCCGATGCGCGCGTGCGCACCAGCGTGCCGCCGTCGGAGATCAGCAGCACCTCGTGGTGGTCGCTGAGCTGGATCGCGCCGACCAGTTTGCCGTTGCGCGCGCTGGTCTGGATCGCCAGCACGCCCTGGGTGCCACGACCCTTGCGCGGGTACTCGGCCACCGGCGTGCGCTTGCCGTAGCCACGCTCGCTGGCGGTGAGGATGTCGCCATCGCCATCGACCACGATCAGGCTCTGCACCTGCTCGCCCTCGGCCAGGCGGATGCCGCGTCCGCCGGTCGAATTGCGTCCGGTCGCGCGGATCGCACTCTCGGAAAAACGCACGGCCTTGCCGTTGCTGGCGAACAGCATGATGTCGCGCTCGCCGTTGGTCATCTCCACGTTGACCAGCGCATCGCCCTCATCGAGGTTGATCGCGATCTTTCCGCGCTGCAGGCGGTAGGCGAATTCGCTGAGCGGGGTCTTCTTGACCGTGCCGTTGCGGGTGGCGAACAGCACGAAATGGCCGTCGTCGTACTCGCGCACCGGCAACACCGCCTGCACCTGCGCGCCGTCGCCGATCGGCAGCCAGTTGATGATCGGCCGGCCGCGGGCGTTCGGGCCGGCGTCTGGCAACTGGTACACCGGCAGCCAGAACACCCGGCCATCGCTGGTGAAGGTCAGCAGCGTGTCGTGGGTGTTGACCAGCCACAGCTTGTCGATGAAATCCTCGTCCTTGGCCATCGCCGCATTGCGGCCGCGGCCGCCGCGCTTCTGGGCGCGGTACGCGCTGACCGGCTGTCGCTTGACGTAACCGGTGTTGGACAACGTCACGACCACGTCTTCCGGGGCGATCAGGTCGAGGATGTCGAGATCTTCCTCGCTCGGACGGATCTCGCTGCGACGATCGTCGCCGAACTCTTCCTTGACGTTGCGCAGTTCCGTGCGGATCACCTCGAGCAGCACCTCGGGGTTCTCCAGGATTTCGATCAGCCCGCGGATGGTTTCCAGCAGCAACTTGTATTCGTCGGTGAGCTTTTCCTGCTCCAGCCCGGTCAGGCGGTGCAGGCGCATCTCGAGGATCTGCTGGGCCTGGATCTCTGTCAGCTGATAGACCTTGCTGCCATCGCGCGAATCGACCAGGCCGACCCCCGCCGGAAGGTCCTCCGGCTGCGACGCATCGGCGCCGGCAGCGCTCAGCAGAGCACCGACCAGACCGGCATCCCAGGTCCTGGCCAGCATGCGCTCGCGTGCTTCGTTCGGGTTGGCCGAGGTCTTGATCAGCTCGATCATCTCGTCGATGTTCGCCAGCGCGACAGTCAGGCCTTCCAGGATGTGCGCGCGTGCGCGCGCCTTGCGCAGGTCGAAGATCGTGCGCCGGGTGACGACTTCACGACGGTGGCGGACGAACGCCTCGAGGATCTGCTTCAGGTTCAGCAACTGCGGGCGGCGATCGACGATCGCCACCATGTTGATGCCGAACACCGACTCCATCTGCGTCTGCTGGTACAGGTTGTTGAGCAGCACCTCGGCCGAGAAGCCGCGCTTGACCTCGATGAAGATGCGCATGCCGTCCTTGTCGGATTCATCGCGCAGTTCGCTGATGCCTTCGAGCTTCTTCTCCTTGACCAGGTCGGCGATCTTCTCGATCAGTCGTGCCTTGTTGACCTGGTACGGGATCTCCGTGACCGCGATCGCCTCGCGACCGGTGGCCTCATTGACCTCGATCTCGGCGCGGGCGCGCATGCGCACCCGGCCACGGCCGGTACGGTAGGCGTTGATGATGCCGGCGGTGCCGTTGATGATGCCGGCGGTCGGGAAATCCGGGCCCGGGATGTATTCCATCAGCGCATCGATGTCGATCTCGGGCGCATCGATCAGCGCGATCGTGGCGTCGATGACTTCCGACAGGTTGTGCGGCGGGATGTTGGTCGCCATGCCGACCGCGATGCCGGCCGAGCCGTTGATCAGCAGGTTCGGCACCCGGGTCGGCATGACCGTGGGCTCGAACTCCTTCTCGTCGTAGTTGGGCTGGAAGTCGACCGTTTCCTTGTCGATGTCGGCCATCAACTCGTGGGTGAGCTTGGCCATGCGCGATTCGGTGTAGCGCATTGCCGCGGCGGAGTCGCCGTCGACCGAACCGAAGTTGCCCTGGCCATCGACCAGCAGGTAGCGCAGGGAGAACGGCTGCGCCATGCGCACCAGGGTGTCGTACACCGACTGGTCGCCGTGCGGGTGGTACTTACCGATCACGTCACCGACGATTCGCGCAGACTTGAAGTGCGGCTTGTTGCTGTGCGCACCCAACTCGCTCATCGCGTACAGCACGCGGCGGTGCACTGGCTTGAGACCGTCCCGAACGTCCGGAAGCGCGCGCCCGACGATTACGCTCATGGCGTAATCGAGGTAGCTGCGGCGCATCTCGTCTTCGAGGTTTACCGGGATGATTTCCTTGGCAAGTTCGGCCATCGGGTTTCCGTCATGAGCAAGAATCGGAGCTGCCGGCGGGCGCCTCCCGGGCATTCGCGGACCGGGGCGGCGATCGCTCGCCGGGCAGATGAAAACAACGTGAAATCATAGCACAGCCAGTGCCATCCCGCCCGGTCCAATTAACCGGAGAAACAATGACTTAGCGTGTTATTTGCGTGGCCGCGGCATACGCCATCGCAGGGCGTGCGTTCAGCCGCCGAAAGCCGCCCGCATGGCCGCGGCATCGGGCCGCTCGATCACCCCGTTTTCGGTCACGATCGCGTCGATCAACTCGTGCGGGGTCACGTCGAACACCGGGTTCCACGCACCCACGTCCGCCGCCGCGGTGCGCACCCCGCCCACGCCGAACAGCTCGGCCGGGTCGCGCTCCTCGATGTGGATCTGTTCGCCCGAGGGCGTGGCCATGTCCACCGTCGAGGAGGGCGCGGCGACCATGAACTTCACCGCATGGTGGCGCGCGACGATCGCCAGCTGGTAGGTGCCGATCTTGTTGGCCACGTCACCGTTGGCGCAGATGCGGTCGGCGCCGACCACCACCCACTGCACCTTGCCGGTCTTCATGAGGTGGGACGCGGCCGAGTCGGCGATCAGCAGCGGTGCGATGCCGTCCTGCTGCAACTCCCACACGGTCAGCCGCGCGCCCTGCAGCCATGGGCGGGTCTCACCGGCATACACCTGGTCGATGCGGCCCTGGGCGACGCCGGCGCGGATCACCCCGAGCGCGGTGCCGAAGCCGGCGGTGGCCAGCGACCCGGTATTGCAATGGGTCAGCACGCCGCTGCCCGGCTCGATCAGCGCCGCGCCCAGCGCGCCCATGCGACGGTTGGCGGCCAGGTCTTCGGCCGCGATGTCGTGCGCCGCCTGTTCGAGCACCGCGCGCCAGTCGGCACCGGCGCCCAGCAATGCGCGGCGCATGCGCGCCAGCGCCCACGCCAGGTTGACCGCGGTGGGCCGGGCGGCATTGAGCCGGAACATCGCCGGCTCCAGCGCGATGGCAGCACGCGCGCCGTCCTCGGCTTCGATCCCGCGTGCCGCCAGCACCACGCCCCAGGCCGCGGCAATGCCGATCGCCGGGGCGCCGCGCACGGTCAGCGCGTGGATCGCCGCGGCGACCTCGTCGCTGGTCTGGCAGCGCACGTATTCCACCTCGAACGGCAGCTTGCGCTGGTCGATCAGCTCCAGCGCATCGCCGGTCCAGCGGATCGGGCGCACGCGGTCGTAACGGTCGAAATCGAAGCGGTCGTCGGTCATGCGCTGATTCTAGTCGACGGCCAGCAACCGGCGGTTACCGCGGCGCGACCAGGCTCAGCTGCGGGCGAAGTCGAAGGCCATCACGTCGCCGATGCAGTCGCTGCCCAGCATCGCCATCAGCAACCGGTCCACGCCGAGCGCGACGCCGGCGCAATCGGGAAGCCCGGCCGCCAGCGCCGCCAGCAGGTGCTCGTCGCGCGGCGGTGCGACCTGCCCGCGCTGCTCGCGGATGCGGCGATCGCGGTCGAACCGTGCACCCTGCTCCACCGGATCGGCGAGCTCGTGGTATCCGTTGGCCAGCTCCAGCGGGCCCAGATACAGCTCGAACCGTTCGGCAACGCGATCGCTTCCCACGTCCGTGCGCAGTCGCGCCAGCGCGCACTGGCTGGCCGGATAGTCGTATACGGCCAGCAACTGATCACCGGGGCAACCCGGCTGCAGCCGATGGGTCATCAGCAGGTCGAGCCAGTCGTCGCGAGTCAGGCCTTCGGGATCGATCTGTACCTCGCCCAGGGCCCGGCGTAGTTCGTCCTCGCTGGCGCTTGCCGGGTCGAGCCCCAGCCGTTGCCGGTACAGATCCGCATAGCGGATCTCCCGGTACCCGGCCGCACGACCGACAAGCGCAAGCGCGGTGTCTACCAGCGCCGCGGTTTCGATCATCAGCCGCCGGTGATCCCAGCCGATGCGGTACCACTCGAGCATCGTGAACTCGGGGTTGTGGCGGGTACCGGCCTCGCCGTCGCGGAATACCCGGCCCAGCTCGTAGCAGTCGCCCAGGCCCGCGGCGAGCAGGCGCTTGAGCGCGAACTCCGGAGAGGTACGCAGCCAGCGGGTCGGCGACGCGCCGTCGGTACGGCCGCTGAAATGCAGCGAGAACGAGGCGATGTTGGGGTCGGTGTTGCCTGCCTGCGACAGGACCGGGGTTTCGACTTCGACGACATCGCGCTGCTGGAAGAAACTGCGAATCCGGGCGTTCAGCCGGGCCCGCAGGTGCAAGGTTTCGATGGCGGCAGAAGGAGCGAAGGCCGGCACGTCAGCCGTGCTCGCGCAGGAACGCCAGCAACCGCGCCTCGTCCCAGACATCCACGCCCAGCTCCGCGGCCTTGTCGAGCTTGGAACCGGCGGCCTCGCCCGCGACCACGAAGCCGGTTTTCTTCGACACGCTGCCAGCGACCTTGGCGCCCAATGCCTCCAGTTTTGCCTTGGCCTCGTCGCGACTGAGCGTTGCCAGGGTCCCGGTCAGCACCACGGTCTGCCCCTCCAGCGGTCCTGCGGACACCTGCGCCTGGACCGGAGTGAGCGCATCGAGCCGCGCCAGCGCTTTCCCGCTTTCGACCAGCAACCGTGCATGGTCCGCATCGCCCAGCCATTCGGCCAGCGCGCGTGCGGTGTCGGCCGGCAGCCCGGCGGTGATGAACTGATGTTCCGGCGCATCACGCAGCAGTTCGGCAGACGGAAAGGACGCGGCCAGTTGCTCGGCACGAATGCGGGTGACCTTCGGAATTTCCATATCCACCAGCAGCGTTGCCAGGTCGAGTCCAACGCGCAATTTCGGCGACGGTGGATGCGCATCGGTGATGGTCACCCCGCGCGCCAGCAGGTCGTCGATCACCTGCTGGTTGCCGGACTGGTCCAGGAAATGACCGATCGCGCGTGCGACTTCGCCGCCGATGTCGGGCACCCGCTTGAACAATGGCCAAGGCAGTCTACGTATCAGTTCGAGGTCGCCGAACCAGAGCGCCAGCGCCTTGGCGGTGCTTTCGCCGACATGCTGGATGCCGAGCGCATACAGGAACCGCTCGAGCGTTGTCTTGCGGCTGTGATCGATCGCAGCCACCAGGTTCTCGGCCCAGCGGGTGGCCGCTTTCCTGCGATCGATCGCGAACGGCGCGAAGTTGGCGGCAAGAAACGCAGCGCTGCGCCATTCGGATTCCTGCAATCGCCCGGCCGCCTCCGGCGGCAAGCGCAGCTCGGCGCCATGCACCCCAAGCGCCGCCACCAGCTGCTCCAGCGACTCGGCATCGGCGAGCAGCTTGGCCTTGACCAGGTCATCGAGCGTCAACAGGTAGAGATCGGCCACCGAGGTGACGAAACCCAGGTCCGACAACTGTTCGATGTAGCGGTCGCCCAGCCCGTCGATGTCCATCGCGCGGCGCGAGGCGAAGTGCGCGATCGCCTCCTTGCGCTGCGCGGCGCAGGCCAGTTCGCCCGAGCAGCGCCACACGGCCTCGCCCTCCTCGCGCACGATCTGCGAACCGCAGACCGGGCATGCGGTCGGCATGCTCCAGGCGGGCGCATCCGGGGTGCGGTATCCCGGCACCACCCGCACGATTTCGGGGATCACGTCGCCGGCCCTGCGCACGATCACCGTGTCGCCCACGCGCACGTCCAGCCGCGCGATCTGGTCGGCGTTGTGCAGCGTCGCGTTGCTGACCACCACCCCGCCCACCTGCACCGGCCGCAACCGCGCCAGTGGCGTGGCCGCGCCGGTGCGGCCGATGTTGATGACGATGTCCTCCACGACCGTGGTCTGCTCCTGCGCCGGGAACTTGTGCGCGATCGCCCAGCGTGGAGCGCGCGAGACGAAGCCCATCTCGACCTGGCCGGCATAGTCGTCGAGCTTGTAGACCACGCCGTCGATCTCGAACGGCAGCGCGTCGCGGCGCTCGCCGATCCTTGCGTAGTAGCGCAGCAGTCCCTGCAGGCCCTCGACCACGTCGTTCTCGGAGCTGACCGGCAAGCCCCACCCGCGCAGCTTCTCCAGCGTCGCCGAATGGGTCTCGGGCAACGCCGCGCCCTCGACCTGGCCGATGCCATAAGCGAAGAACGCCAGTGGACGCCGCGCGGTGATGCGCGGATCGAGCTGGCGCAACGACCCGGCGGCGCCATTGCGCGGGTTGGCCAGGACCTTGCCGCCTTCGGCCAGGGCACGCTCGTTGTAGCGTCGGAACCCGGCCAGTGGCATGTAGATTTCGCCGCGCACTTCCAGCACTTCGGGCCAGTCGCGGCCGCGCAGGTGCAGCGGGATCGACCTGACCGTGCGCAGATTCGCGGTGACGTCCTCACCTGTGGCGCCATCGCCCCGGGTCGCGCCCTGGACGAAGCGGCCGTGCTCGTAGCGCAGGTTGATCGCAAGGCCGTCGAGCTTGGGTTCGCCGGAAAAAACCAGCGCGTCGCGACCGAGCTTCTGCTCGATCCGCCGCACGAAATCGGCTACCTCCTCGTCGGCGAACGCATTGCCCAGCGACAGCATCGGGACCGCGTGCCTTACCGGCTTGAACGCGCCAGAAGGTGCGGTGCCGATGCGCTGGGTCGGGGAATCCGGGCTTGCCAGCTCCGGGTGCGCGGACTCCAGCGCCTCCAGCTCGCGCAGCAGCCGGTCGTATTCCGCATCCGGGATCGACGGATCATCCAGCACGTAATAGCGGTGGTTGGCGTCGTCGATCTGACGGCGCAACGCGTCGATCCTGTCAGCGGCGGTTGTTGCGTTCACTGGTGCTGCGAATCCTACAGGGGACTTCTGCCATCCAGCCGTCACTCCCGCGAAGGCGGTGGATCCAGAGGCGGGACGTTGCCGAGGTGAGGTCGTTCTGCGGCCCGGCGCGGCAGTTGTCGATCTACCAGCGCGACGGCCTGGTGAGTGGCGGCGCCTCACGCTGTCGGTCGTAGGCGCGCAGCTCGTCGCGGATGTGCGCGATGCGTTGCCTGCCCAGCGTGTTGCGCTGCTCGTCCAGCACCAGCCCGCCCAGCAACTCGGCCATGCGCTCGGCGGTGGGCAGCATCGTTTCCCAGGCATCCAGCGCGGCCACCGGCGCCGGCAGGGTCAGGAAGAACGCGATCGCCGGCGTCTCCATCGACTGGATCGTGGCCATGTCGAAACTGCCCGGCTTCATGATGTTGGCCACGCTGAACACCGGGCCGCGTTCGGGGTGGTTCTCGATCAGGCGGTGGAACACCCCCATGTGGCCGTAGACCAGCCCGGCCTTCTCGGCCGCGACCACGATGTCGGCGCCATGCAGCTTCTCGCCCGCACGCGCGGCGAGATACAGGGTGACGATCTTGTCGAACTCCTCGCTGGCGCGACGGCCCACGTGGTCGCTGGGATTGCCGGCGCCCTCCATCGTGTGATCGGGCAGTTCCATCTCGGCCTGGGTGGCCTCGTCCGCCGACAGCGGGTGGCTTCCCATCTCTCCCGCCATGTGCTCGCCCAGGGTCGGTTCGCGCCGGTCGCCCTCGGCAAAACCCTTGCCCGGGGCAGCCGTGCGCAGGATCCGCTTGCCCTGCCCCGCCTTGCCGGGACGGCCGAAGAACACGATCGCGGCGATAAGGATCAGGCCGGCGATCAGAATTCCGATCCGCAGCAGGGTCATTTCCGACATCTGGTTCTCCTCAGGCGGGGGCCTGCGAGGGCCCCCGGGAATTCTCGATCACTGTAGCGCCTAGGCCGCACCGGCCAGGCGGGTCGCTTCGGCGAGATCGACCGACACCAGCCGGCTGACGCCGGGCTCGCGCATGGTCACGCCCGACAACTGCTGCGCCGCTTCCATCGTCGCCTTGTTGTGGCTCACGAACAGGAACTGTACCTGCTCGCTCATCTCGCTGACCATCGCGGTGAAGCGGCCGACGTTGGCGTCGTCCAGTGGCGCGTCGACCTCGTCGAGCAGGCAGAACGGCGCCGGGTTCAACTGGAAGATCGCGAACACCAGCGCGACCGCGGTCATCGCCTTCTCGCCGCCGGACAGCAGCGAGATGTTCGACACGCGTTTGCCCGGTGGCCGCGCCATGATCGCCACGCCGGTATCGAGCAGGTCGTCGCCGGTGAGCTCCAGGTAGGCGTGGCCGCCGCCGAACAGGCGCGGATAGAGCTCCTGCACGCCGGCGTTGACCCTGTCGAACGTGTCCTTGAAGCGGCCGCGCGTCTCGCGATCGATCTTGTGGATCGCGTCCTCCAGCGTCTCCAGCGCGGTGCGCAGGTCGGTGTCCTGCGCATCGAGGTATTCCTTGCGCTGCGCGGCCTCGGCGTGTTCGGCGATCGCGGCCAGGTTGACCGGCTCGAGCCGACGCAGCTTGGCGTCGAACTCGACCACCGCGCGCTCCCAGGCCTGCGACTCGGCTTCCTCGGGCAGCGTGTTGACCACTTCCTCCAGCACGAAGCCGGCCTCGGTCACCGCGGCGACCAGCTGCTCGGCCTTCATCACCAGCGCCTGCTGGTCGAGCCGACGCTGTCCGATCGCCTCGCGCTGCTGCAGCGACTGTTCATCGCGCTGGTGCCGGGTCTGCTCGAACCGGCGCAGGTCGTTGTCGATGCCGTCGAGCGCGGTGCGCGCGGCGGTGAGTTTCTGCTCGGCCTGCACGCGTTGCTCCAGCGCGACCTGGCGCTGCTGCTCCAGCGAGTGCACCGGGGCATCGCCGTCGACCAACTGCGCGGCGATCTCGCCCAGGCGCGAATCGAGCTGGCCGTGCTGGCCGCCCATGCGCTCCAGCGACTGCGACAGCGAGGCGACCTGCGCGCGCTGCGACTCCAGGGTCAGCGCGAGTGCGTGTGCAATGTCGCGCGATTCACGCGCGACATTGCGCGCCTGGTCACGCGCCTCGGCCAGTGTCCGGCGCTCGCCATCCAGTGCGATGCGCGCGTCCTCGAGCTCGGACATGCGGATCACCGCATCTTCCTGCTTGCCGCGGGCATCGCGGGCCTGCTCGCGCGCGGCATCCAGCGTGGTCGCCAACTGCGCGAGTTCGGCGTCGATCTTCTCGATGCGCCCGCGCGCGGAGTCCAGGCGACCCTGCTGGCTCTGCACCTGGCCGGCGAGTTCGGACACGCTGCGGTGCGCCATGTACAGCGTGCGTTGCGCCTCTTCGCGCTGCTGCTCGGCGGCGAGCAGGCGATCGCGCAACTGGCTCAGCGCCGCGTCGAGTTCGCGCTCGCGCGACTGCAGGGTTTCGATTTCGCCACGCAGCGACTGGATCTCGCGTTCGCGCAGCAGCGCGCCCTGCTGTGCGGCGCCCGAGCGCAGCACCCGTACCCAGCCCGCGCCGAGACGTTCGCCACCGCGGGTGATCACCGACTCGTCGGGGCCCAGCGTCGCCTGCAGCGTGCGCGCGCCAGCGAGATCGTCGGCGGTATGCAGCCGCGCCAGCAACTGGCGGATCGCCGCCGGACCGCGCACTTTCGCCGCCAGCGACGTCGCCGCATAGGTCCTGTCGTCGGTCTGCGACGACACCAGCGTGAGCCGCCCTTCGCCGAGTTCGCCGATCGCCTCCACCAACGTCTCCGGCGACTCGACCAGCACGCCCTCGATCAGTTGCCCCAGCGCGGCTTCGACCGCGTTCTCCCAGCCGGCATCCACCACCAGCGTCTCGCCGACCCGCGTGGCCGAATCCAGCCCGCGGGCGGCCAGCCAGCTCAACGCGGCGCCCTGCTCCTGGCCGAGCGCGGCGTGCTGCAGGGTTTCCAGCGACGACAGCCGGCCGCGCGCGGACTGCGCCTGCTTGCGCACCTCGGCCAGTTCCGACTGCGATGCGCGCTGCTGCTCCTGCAGTTCGCCCAGGTGGTTCTTGCGGGTTTCCAGCTCGTCGGTGAGGCTGTCCAGCGACAGCGTCCGGGTCTCGTGCTGCTCCTGCAGAGCGGCGAACGCCTCGGCCAGCGCCGTGAGGTCCAGGCCGGTGCGCTCGCTGCCGAGTGCTTCGCGCCGGCGGTCGGCATCGAGGGTCTGGCGGTCGAGATGCTCGATCCGGGTGCGCTCGACATCCGCTGCACGCGCCGCGTCGGCCTGTGCGCGGCTATGCGTGTCCCAGCGTTGCTGCCAGTCGTTGAGCCGCGCCTCGGCCTCGCGCAGTGCGTCCTGGCGCGCCTCGTCGTCCTCGCGCAATTGCTCCAGGCGTGGCTCGTCGTGCTCGATTGCCGCGGTCAGCACATCCAGTCGCGACTGGTCGCTGCCGATGTGGGCGACGATCTCCGCCAGCGCGGTCTGCGCCTCGTCGCGCGCCTTCTGCAGCCGGCTCGACATTTCGCGCTGGTGCTGGATCTGCTGCTCGACCCGGGCCAGCGCGCCGCCGACCTCGTAGCTTTCGGCCTGCGCCGTATTGAGCGCGGCGGCGGCATCCTCGCGGCGCACCCGGCCGGTCTCGATCTCGCGCTCGGCCTCGCGCTGCTCCGCGATCAGCTGCTGCAGGCGTGTCTCCTGCTGCGCGAGCTTCTCGCGCTGGCCCTGCAGCTTCAGGTCCAGCGTGCGATGTTCCAGCGCCTTCCACTGCGCGTCCTTGATCCGGCGCTCGGCCTGGATGGTCTGGTACTGCTCGGCCTGGCGCGCCTGGCGCTTGAGGTGGTCGAGCTGCTTGCCGACCTCCTCGCGCAGGTCGCCGAGGCGATCGAGGTTCTCGCGCGTGTGGCGGATCCGGGTCTCGGTTTCGCGGCTGCGCTCCTGGTACTTGGAGATGCCCGGGGCCTCCTCCAGGTCCTCGGACAGGTCTTAGTGCCGCGCCTCGTTGATCTGGCTGAG
>DATHRJ010000156.1:0-1552 GCA_035465455.1 Lysobacter sp. | reverse complement strand
GCTTGCGAGGTCGCCGAACTCCGGGTTCACGCCCCGATAGTCGCGGATCGAATAGGGGCTGCCAAGCGAGCCCTTGCGGTTCTTTTCGCCAATTGGCTGCACCGGCATCAGCCAGAGGATGTCGACACCGAGTTCGCGCAGCCGGGGCAGCTGTTTTTCAGCGGCTGCGAAGGTGCCTTCCGGGGTGAACTGGCGCGTGTTGATCTGGTAGATGACCGCGTCGCGGCTCCACTCGGGGTGTTCGAGTTTTACGTAGGGTTCCGGCATGTAGGCCTCGTCGGATGGATGGGCCGGAGCACTGGCGAGCAGGGCGCAGAGCGCTAGGCCAAGGTGAATGAGCGGCAAGCTGGGCTTTTGCATGTTCAGGCTTCCTGGTGGGCCGTGGCGGGCTCGGCTTCCTTGTCGACCAGCAGCGTGGCGGCGCCGGCCAGCATCATCAGCACGCCGCCGATAACCAGCCCGTAGACGGCCTGCGCGGCGAAGAATTCCCGCAGCACCAGCCCGAGCACCGAGGCGGCGATCAGCTGCGGGATCACGATGAAAAAATTGAAGATGCCCATGTAGATGCCCATCTTGGCCGTTGGCAGCACGTCGGACAGCAGCGCGTAAGGCAGCGACAGAATCGAGGCCCAGGCGATACCGACGCCGATCATCGGCACGATCAGCCAGGCCGGGTCGCGGATGAACAGGAAACTGATCAATCCGATGCCGCCGAGGCTGAGGTTAATCACGTGGCACCAGCGGCAACCCAGGCGGTGGGCGACGAAGGGGATGGCGATCACGGCCAGTGCGGCGAAGCCGTTGTAGGAAGCGAACAGCACGCCGACCCAGTTGGCTCCGTCGTTGTAGGCTGCGCTGGTCACGTCGCTGGTGCCGAAATGATGACCGGTGACGGCTGCCGTGCTGTAGATCCACATGGCGAACAGGGCGAACCAGGAGAAAAACTGCACCACGGCCAGTTGCTTCATCACCCGCGGCATGTGGAACAGGTCCTCGACGATCTGGTACACGGCGCCGCCGGTGCGGCCGGCGGCTTGCAGCGACGCGGTGGCGATTTGCAGCAGGCCGAAAGCGATGCCGCCGACGGCCAGGATGTAGAGCTGCTTGTCCAACCCGCCGATGGCGATCCACGCCAACAGGGCGCCTCCGGCGACGACCCAGGCCAAGCCGCCCCTGCGGTAAGCCGCAGCCGGACGCGGCTGGATTTCTTCGAAGGCCTCCGCCTCGTCCGCGCCGGCTTCGAAGGCCGCGATTTCCTCCGGCGAATACTCCCGACTGGAAAACACGGTCCAGGACACCGCCGCCAGGAACACGACACCGCCCAGGTAGAAGGACCATTTCACCGTGTCGGGAATCTGCCCGGGCCCGGCGGTGTTGCCGACCTCGAACCAGTTGGCCAGCATCCACGGCAGCGCCGAGGCGACGATCGCGCCGATGCCGATGAAAAAGCTCTGCATCGCGAAGCCCAGCGTACGCTGCCGCTTCGGCAGGTTGTCGCCGACGAAGGCGCGGAATGGCTCCATCGAGATGTTGATGCTGGCGTCCATGATCC
>DATHRJ010000155.1:0-1829 GCA_035465455.1 Lysobacter sp. | reverse complement strand
CTGAGCGCGTTCATCAACAACACGCCGATCGTGGCGATGATGACCTCCGCGGTCGAGCACTGGAGCCGGCGCAGCGGGATCGCGCCGTCGAAACTGCTGATGCCGATGAACTACGCCACCATCCTGGGCGGCATGTGCACCCTGGTCGGGACCAGCACCAACCTCATCGTCGCCGGGCTGGTACTGGGAACCCCGGGCCTGGCGCCATTGCACATGTTCACCCCGCTCGGCGTCGGTGCGGTCGCCGCGCTGGCGGGCGGAATCTACCTGCTGACGCTGGGACGCTGGCTGCTGCCCGAGCGCCGCTCGGCGCTGCAGCAGGCGGCGAACACCCGCGAATACGCGATCGAGATGCTGGTCGAACCCGACGGCGCGGTGGCTGGCAAGACCATCGGCGAGGCGAAACTGCGCCATCTTACGGGCTCCTACCTGGTCGAAATGGTCCGTGGCGAGCGCGTTCACGCCGCCGTGGGCCCACAAATGCGCCTGCAGGGCGGCGACCGGCTGGTGTTCATCGGCGAGACCGACGCGATGCGCGAACTGCGTCGGGTCCCCGGGCTGCGTCCGGCGACCGACCAACTGTTCAAGGTCGACGACGCCGGCGGACAACGCACCCTGGCCGAAGTGGTGCTGTCGCATTACAGTCCCGCCGTCGGCAAGACCCTGGTCGAATCGAATTTCCGCGGCCGTTACAACGCCGCGGTGATTGCCGTGTCCCGCCATGGCCAGCGCCTGTTGCAGAAGCCTGGCGACGTGTTGTTGCAGCCCGGCGACACGTTGCTGATCGAAACCGATCCCGACTTCCTGCACCGCCATGGCGGCTCGACCGACTTCATGATGGCCAATGAGGTCGACGGCGCCGCCCGGGTGGACCGCCGCCGCGCGACCACCGCGCTGGGCCTGGTGGCGCTGATGATCGTGGCCAACACCGTGTTCGGGGTGAACATCCTGATCTCGGCACTGGTCGCATCGGTGCTGGCAATCGTCGCCGGCTGCGTCAGCCTGGCCGAACTGCGCCGCAGCCTCGACATCCGCCTGCTTGTGGTGATTGCGTGCTCGTTCGCGCTGGGCGCGGCGCTGGCCCAAAGTGGGGTCGCGGCACTCGTGGCCGGCACGCTGAGGAATTGGGCTAATTCCGACCCCTTCCTGACCCTGGTGCTGGTGTACGTCGCCGCGGTCGTGTTCACCGAAATGCTGACCAACAACGCCGCGGCGGTGCTGATGTTCCCGATCGGCCTGTCGGCGGCGCAGCAGCTCGGGGTGGACGCGATGCCGTTCGTGATCGCGGTGATGATGGGCGCCTCGGCCGGGTTCATCACCCCGATCGGCTACCAGACCAACCTGATGATCTATGGCCCCGGCGGCTACCGCTTCACCGACTTCATCCGCGTCGGCGCGCCGCTGTCGCTGGTCGTGGGGACCGCGGTACTGTGGGCCATCCCGCGGTTCTGGCCGTTCTGAGCCACCACACGGGTTAGAATTTCGCGTCGCTGAGGTCCTCGAATTTGATGCGTAGCACGTCCATCCTGTCCCACCTCGACCGCCTCGAAGCCGAGAGCATCCATATCCTGCGCGAGGTCGCGGCCGAATTCGGCAATCCGGTGTTGCTGTATTCGGTCGGCAAGGACAGCTCGGTGCTGTTGCACCTGCTGGTCAAGGCGTTCTACCCCGCACGGCCGCCGATCCCGTTGCTGCACGTCGACACCACCTGGAAGTTCGCCGAGATGATCGCGTTCCGCGACCGCCGCGCGGCCGAGACCGGCGTCGACCTGCGCGTGCACATCAACCCCGATGGGGTCGCCCGCGGCATCGGCCCGCTCAGCCATGGC
>DATHRJ010000154.1:0-4506 GCA_035465455.1 Lysobacter sp. | reverse complement strand
TGCGCCCGGCGATCTACGAGGCGTACCACGGCATCCACAACCTCAGCCGGATCGACGACCCG
Source organism: Lysobacter sp. (assembly GCA_035465455.1). Classification (GTDB taxonomy): domain Bacteria; phylum Pseudomonadota; class Gammaproteobacteria; order Xanthomonadales; family Xanthomonadaceae; genus Lysobacter_K. The sequence goes on along the minus strand of DATHRJ010000154.1, from coordinate 4,444 downwards.
GACACTGGCGCGTTCGACGTGGTCGGCCCGATCTGCGAAAGCGGCGACGTGCTCGGGCAGCGCCGCCAACTGGCGACCGCGACCTGCGAGGGCGACGTGCTGCTGGTGGCCGACGCCGGCGCCTACGGCATGGTCATGGCCAACACCTACAACCTGCGGGCGCTGCCGGCAGAGGACATCATCGATGAGTGAGTGGAAATTCCAGCGCGACGCGATCCAGGCGTTTCGCTTCGTACGCTGCGCACTGGACCGGGCGAGTGGTGTCGCGCAGCTGGTGTATGCGTTCGACGACGGTCCGGAGCTGGTCGAGACGATCTCCTTCCCCGGCGCACCGTTCGCTCCGGAAGGCATGCATGCCGATGCGGTCGAACGCGCATTGCAGTTGCTGCACCTGATTGCCGGCATCAGCTACTACAAGGCCGCGGTGCCGGGTGAGATCCGGATCGAGTCGTATGCGATCGACGCCGATACGGCGGCGTTGCTGACGCTGATCTACGAGAACGGGCTGGGCGAGTTCGCCTATCGCAATGGCCTGGACCTGCACGGGAGGATTGGATTCCCGGTGGGTGTTTCGGGTACGGCGGGCGGGGGCGATGCGCACCGTGGGGTGCCAGCACCTGCACTCGGCCTGCGCGAACACGCGCTGGTGGCGATCGGCGGCGGCAAGGACTCGCTGGTGAGTATCGAGGCGCTGCGCGCGCTAGGGGTGGCGCAGACCGTCACCTGGATCGGCCCGTCGCAGCTGATCGCCGCATGCGCGCAGCGCACCGGCTTGCCGACACTCAACATCGGCCGCACCCTGGCGCCGCAACTGTTCGCCTACAACCGCGAAGGCGCCTGGAACGGCCACATCCCGGTGACCGCGGTGAATTCGGCGATCCTGGTCGTGGCGGCACTGCTGCAGGGTGTCGACCAGGTGGTGTTTTCCAACGAGCGCTCGGCCAGCTACGGCAGCCTGATCCGCAGCGAGGATGGGCAGTCCACCACCGAGGTCAACCACCAGTGGTCCAAGGGCTGGATGTTCGAATCGACGTTCGGCGATCACGTGCAGCGCCACCTCGCCGCCGACCTGCAGTACTACTCGCTGCTGCGACCGCTGAGCGAACTGGCGGTCGCGCGGCAGTTCAGCAGGATCGACCGGTACGACGCGCATTTCAGCAGCTGCAACCGCAATTTCCACATCCTTGGCGAGCGTCCGGTCAACCGCTGGTGCGGGGTGTGCCCGAAGTGCCATTTCGTATTCCTCGCACTGGCGCCGTTCATGCCGAAGCCGCGGCTGGTCGGCATCTTTGGCCGCAACCTGCTCGACGACCCGGCGCAGACCGCCGGCTTCGACGCGCTGCTGGAATTCCAGGACCACAAGCCGTTCGAGTGCGTCGGCGAAGGCCGCGAATCGCGCGCGGCGATGGCCGCGCTGGCAGAGCGGGCCGAGTGGCGCGAAGACGCGCTGGTCGAGCGGTTCGCACGTGAGATCCGCCCGCAGTTGCGCGACGAGGAACTCGGTATCGCGCCGCTGCTGGTGCTCGACGACACCCATCGCATTCCGCCGCACCTGTGGGAACGCCTGCGTGCGCATCTCACAGCTTGAGGGCCGCCGCGTCGCGCTGTGGGGCTGGGGCCGCGAAGGCCAGGCCGCGTACCGTGCGGTGCGCGCGCAACTGCCCGGACTGCCGCTGACGTTGTTCTGCCCAGCCGATGAAGCCATCGACGCCGGCGCGCTGGGCGACGTGCGGCTGGTCGTGGAAACGGTGGTGTCCGGGACTGCGCTGGCCGCGTTCGACATCGTGATCAAGTCGCCGGGGATCAGCCCCTTCGGCGCCGACGCGATCGCCGCGAGCGCGGCCGGGACGCGCTTCATCGGCGGCACGACGTTGTGGTTCGCCGAACAGGCCGACGCCAACGGACTGGCGGCGCACACCGTGTGCATCACCGGTACCAAGGGCAAGAGCACCTCGACCGCGCTGCTCGCGCACCTGCTGCGCAGTGGCGGCCACCTTGCCGCACTGGCCGGAAACATCGGGCTGCCGCTGCTGGAGCTGCCCGAACATCCGGTTCCGGAGTTCTGGGCAATCGAGCTTTCCAGTTACCAGACCGGCGACGTCGCCGCCAGCGGCGCGCGGCCGGACGTCGCCGTCGCGCTCAACGTGTTCCCCGAGCACCTGGACTGGCACGGATCGGAGGCGCGTTATGTCCAGGACAAGCTGCGCCTGCTGACAGAAGCCCGGCCGCGCGTGGCGGTGCTCAATGCCGGCGACCCGCGACTGGCGGCGCTGGTGTTGCCCGACAGCCAGGTGCACTGGTTCGGACGCGCGGACGGATGGCACCTGCGCGATGACATGGTGTACCGCGGCGACGTGGCGGTCCTCGACACGAGCACGCTGCCGCTGCCGGGCCGGCACAACCGAGGCAATCTGTGCGCGGTGCTCGCCGCAATCGACGCGCTCGGCCTGGACGCTTCGCAACTGGCGGCGCACGCGGCGACCTTCCAGCCGTTGCCGCACCGCCTGCAGACCCTGGGCTCCCGCGGCGGCCTCACCTACGTCAACGATTCGATCAGCACCACCCCGCACGCGAGCCTCGCCGCGCTGGAGTGCTTTCGCGAGCACCGCATCGCGCTGCTGGTGGGCGGCCACGACCGCGGTGTCGACTGGGCCGGATTCGCCAAGGCGATGTGCGAGCGTGCCCCGCTCGCGATCGTGACGATGGGCGAGAGCGGCGCGCGCATCAACGCCGTGCTTGCTCCAGCGGCGGCGGCTACCGGCTTCGCGCTGGTGGCAGCCACGGACCTGGAAGACGCGATGGCGCGGGCGAGCGGGCTGCTCGGTGGCGAGGGCGTGGTGCTGTTGTCGCCGGGGGCGCCGAGTTTCGGCCCGTACCGCGACTACGTGGCGCGCGGCCGCGATTTCGCGCGGCTGGCGGGGTTCGATCCCGAGGCGATCAGCAGCATTTCCGGCCTTGGCATCGCCTGATCGGCGCTGCCCGGCGCGGCCGCCGGCTCAATGGTCGCGGCTTACCGCGTAACGGGCCAGACCACGCAGCGCCGCCACGTACTCGTTGTCGCCCAGGCCATCGAGTGCCCGCTCCGCCGCTGCCGCGTAGTCGCAGGCGAGGGCGCGGCTGTATTGGAGCCCACCGCTCGCGCCGATCGCCGCCTGCACCATGGGCATCGCCGCAGCGTCGCCATGCTCGACCGCCGCGCGCAGGCGGGCAGCCGTGGCGGCATCGGAATGCCGGATCGCATGGATCAGCGGCAAGGTCGCCTTGCCCTCGGCCAGGTCGTCGCCGAGGTTCTTGCCCATCGTGTCGGCGTCGGAGGCGTAATCCAGCACATCGTCGGCGATCTGGAAGGCGTAACCCAGGTGGAGTCCGTAGTCGTGCATCTGCTGCTGGATGCCGGCATCGGCGCCGGCAAGCAGCGCCCCCAGCCGGGTCGCGGCAGCGAACAGCACCGCGGTCTTGCGCTCGATCACGCGCAGGTAGGCGGCCTCATCGGTGTCCGGATTGCGCACATGCAGCAGCTGCAGTACTTCGCCCTCGGCGATGGCGTTGGTCGTGTCGGCAAGGATGCGCATGACCGGCATGCTGTCGAGTTCGACCATCATCTGGAAGCTGCGCGAGTACAGGAAGTCGCCGACCAGCACGCTGGCCGCGTTGCCCCAGACCGCATTGGCGGTCTTGCGGCCGCGGCGCAGGTCCGACTCGTCGACCACATCGTCGTGCAGCAGGGTCGAGGTGTGGATGAACTCGACCACGGCCGCCAGCTGGTGCGCGCGCGGTCCCCGGTGACCGAGCGCTGCCCCCGCCAGCAGCAGCAACATCGGCCGCAGGCGCTTGCCGCCGGCGCCGATGATGTATTCGGCGACCTGGTTGATCAGCACCACGTCCGAGGTCAATCGGTGCCGGATGAGGCCGTCCACCGCCGCCATGTCGACGCGGGCCAGCGACTGGATGCCGGCAAGGTCAAGAACGGGCTGGGGCGGGGCGCTTGCGTGCATGGCCGGCTGGATCGGTGCGGCCCACGATTATAGGGGAGGGCCAAGACATATCCTCACGGACTCCGATGCGGTCACGCAGGTAGGTCCGGCGTAGGGGGAATCCCACCCACCAGGACGGCCCTGGCTGACAGTCTCCCCTTGGGCGCCGGGTATACTGCCGTACCCGTCGCCGCCAAAGGCGACAAGTCTCCGCTGAAAAAAGGACCGCATTCCATGGCACGTGGCGTCAACAAAGTGATCCTGGTCGGTAACCTCGGCAACGACCCCGAAATCAAGTACACCCAGGGCGGCATGGCCGTCTGCACGCTTTCGCTGGCGACCAGCAGCGTGCGCAAGGACAAGGACGGACAGCAGATCGAGAAGACCGAATGGCACCGCGTCAAGCTGTTCGGCAAGCTCGGCGAGATCGCCGGCGAGTACCTCAAGAAAGGCCGCCAGGTCTACATCGA
>DATHRJ010000153.1:0-2573 GCA_035465455.1 Lysobacter sp. | reverse complement strand
CGTGCCAGCAGGTCTATGTGCAGGAAATCCAGGCCATCGCGGTGCCGGGAACCCACCCCGATGGCCTCGGACCGATCAACGCCGCCGATCTCGAGCTGGGCGGGCACATGGTCTGGGCCAATCACAATTTCGGTGGCCAGTGGAATTCGGAATTCCTGGTTGCCCAGGCGGACAAGTCGAACAACGGATGGCCGCGCAACAACGCGGTACCGGTGTTGCAGGCTACGCTCGCATTCCATCAGAATCGCGCCGCGCTGGTCGATTCGATCGTGTGGGTGGGCGACCCGGACGACACCGAGCGTATGGCCGGTGCCACGGTCGAAGCCAGCCTGGACAGCCCCAAGGGCCCGTGGACGGCGCTTGGACAGTTGCCCGCGCCACCGCCCGGCGAAGTGCGCTCGTCACTGGGTTTCGACCGGCCGCTCTGGGCACGCTACCTGCGCCTGAGCTTCGAACCTGCCTCGGACCGGACATTGTTCGGTCCCGACGGCATCGAGGTGATCGAAGCCCGGGGGACCTCGGTACTCGCGCTGTGGGAGGACGACCAGCCAAGGGCGGCCTACGAGGCATCGATCGACGCCGAGCCGATGGCGCCCGAGCCGCCCGCCGGCGGCCCGGACCGCGACAACGCCGTGCCCTTGCCGTTGGACACGTCGATTGCCTCCTCCGTTGTGATCGAACGCAACGAGGACTGGTGGCGCCTTACCGTTCCGCCGGGCCCACCCAACCGTTTGCAGCTGGCTTTTGTGCAGGAGCGGCCGGTGGTGGTGGCCGAGTTGTCAGGCGCCGACGGCGCGCCCGTGCCGTTGAAAGCAACGCGGGGAGAAAGGGTGTTCGAAGCCGTGTTGCGGCCCGGCGAGTACGCCTTGCGCATATACGAGCCGCCGCGTTCGGTGGTCATCAGCTGGGACAGTTCCGGCAGTGTCTCCCAGTACATCCCCCGCACGCTGGCCGCCGTGCGCACCTGGGGGCGGTCGCTGCAGCCCGGCCGGGATGCGTTGCAGTTACTCCCGTTCGGCCCCAAGGGCTTCATCCTGGATGACTGGGCGGAGACGCCGGAAGCCATCGAACCCGCCTTGCGCGCGCTGCCCGAGGAGCAGTCGAGCAATTCGGAGAAAGCGATGATGGATGCGGCCGTTGCGCTGGCCGACCGGCGCGGCGCGCGCGGTGTCGTCATCATGACCGATGCCGAGACCGGGATGAACCATAGCCTTTGGCCGGCGCTGCTCAAGGCCATGCCGCGGGTCGTGTCGCTTTCAGTAGACTCCGACAGCCGCCAGAATGCCGCCATTATGATGGACTGGGCCGCGCTCAATGGCGGGCGCTTCCAGCGTGTCGTGGGCCCATTGGGGCTGGCGGACGGCATGGAGATGGCCAATGCGCTGTTCCGCGCGCCAAAAGCCTACGGCCTGACTGCCAGCCTCGAAGAACTGGTCGAGCCGGTAGGCGAGGCCCAACTCACCATCGAAGCGCTCGAAGGCAATGCCGCGGCCTCCGGCGCCGTCGAACTGATTCTCGACGCATCCGGCTCCATGCTGCAAAGAATGGAAGGCCGGCGCCGCATCGACATTGCGCATGATGCGTTGACCAGCCTGGTGCGGGAAACCCTGCCCGATGGCATGCCGTTCGCCTTCCGCGCATTCGGCCTGGAAGAGGATGCCTGCCGGTCCGAATTGATGGTGCCGCTGGGTCCGCTGGACCGGGAATCCGCGGCCAGTGCCATCGAGGGCGTGCCGGCCATCAACCTCGCCAAGACCGCCATTGCCGACAGCCTGCGTGCTGCTGGCAGCGACCTCGCCGAGGCGTCCGCGCCGCGGGTGATCGTGTTGGTCACGGATGGCGAGGAGACCTGCGAAGGCGACCCGGAGGCGGCCATCGAGGAACTGCGCGCCTCCGGGCTCGATGCGCGCGTCAATATTGTCGGTTTTGCCATCGACGATGCGGCGCTGGCGGAAACATTCAGCGCCTGGGCCGAGGCGGGGGGTGGCACCTATTTCGACGCGCGCGGCGCTAAAGCACTCGAGCAATCCATCGCGGACGCCCTGCGGCCGCGGTTCGATGTCACGCGGACCTATCTCGATGGCCGGACCGAAACCGTTGCTCGTGTTGCGCTGGGTGAGACCGTAACCGTCCCGGCCGGGAATCTGACCATTTCACCCGGGTCTGCGGCCAGCGGGTCTGCGCTCACGCTGGACGTCACCGGCAACCAGACCATCCTGTTGCAGTACCAGAACGGTACCGGTGTCGTCCGCGGCGAAGATTCCTTGCCGCCGGACTAACTTGCCTGGCGGGCGCGGCCTACTGGCAGTTCATGTACTGCATGGCGCAAGCGCTCATGCAGTTGGACAGCGCCTGGAAATCCGGATCGGACATCAATGCCATCAGGTCGGCCTGCGAGGCTGACTTAACCTTTTCGGAAATTTCCTGGATTTTGGTGAATTCCTCGCAGCTGCAGCTGCAGCCCTCGGCGGGTTCAGGCAGCTCGAAGTCCATGGGTGAAACCGGTTGCGCTGTCTTGGCAGAAGGCGATTTGGCCCCGGAGGTGGGGTTTTCAGCGGAACGTTGAGCAGGGT
>DATHRJ010000152.1:0-3063 GCA_035465455.1 Lysobacter sp. | reverse complement strand
CGCTGACCGCCAAGTACAGCGCCGGCAACTGGAGCTACAAGGCCAGCGTGCCGTGGATGCGCGTCCAGGGCGACGCCGACGTGGTGCCCGGCCTGGGCAGCGTGCCCAACCTCAACCCGCGAGGGCGCGGGCGCCGTGGCGGCGTGATCGGTGATCCGGCGACGGGCGATACCGGCAGCGCTTCGGGCATCGGCGACCTGCGCCTGGCCGCCACCTACAGCTTCGACACCGACGGCGACCTTGGGGTCGACGTCACCGGCAACGCCAAGATCGCCACCGCCGACGAGGACAAGGGCCTGGGAACCGGTGCCAACGACTACGGCATCGCCCTGGACCTCTACCGCGACTTCGCCGGCACCCTGCTGTTCGGTGGCGCCGGCTACACGCTGCTGGGCGACTCGACCTACATCGAGGTCGACAGCGTGCTCAATGCCAACGCCGGCGCGAGCTGGGCGGCCGGTCGCGGCCGCATCGGCGCGATGTACGACTGGCGCGAGGCGGTGACGGCGGCAGCCGACGACCGCAGCGAGCTCACCGGCTTCTACAGTTTCCCGACCGGCGAGCGCACCCGGATGCAGTTGTATGGGGTGCGCGGACTCAGCGATGGTAGTCCGGAGTGGGGTGTGGGCGTGAGTTTCAGCGCCGGCTTCTGAGCGACCGGCATTGGCGGTGCACGACGGCGGCCCAAGTGGCCGCCGTCGCTGTTTCAGCAGGTGCGCAAAAAGCGGCGGGGCGCCTTGCGGGCGGAAGGCGACCGGCTAGACTCCGGGCTCCCCCTCATGGAATGCCGCCATGCTGACCACGCCTGCCTACGCCGCCGCCGACCCCGGTTCACCGCTCGCGCCGCACACGATCGAGCGCCGCGAACCGCGAGAGGGCGAGGTGCTGATCGACATCCTGTATTGCGGCGTCTGCCATTCCGACATCCATCAGGCGCGCGACGAGTGGGGCCCCGGGATCTTTCCGATGGTGCCCGGGCACGAGATCGTCGGCCGCATCGCGCAGGTCGGCAGCGGGGTCGAGCGCTTCAAGCCCGGCGATGCGGTCGGGGTCGGCTGCTTCGTCGACTCCTGCCGCAGTTGCGCGCAGTGCGCCGCAGGCGAGGAGCAGTACTGCGCGCGCGGCATGACCGGTACCTACAACTCACGCGAACGCGGCAGTGGCGAGCCGACCCACGGCGGCTACTCCACGCGCATCACCGTCAACCAGGATTACGTGCTGCGGATCCCCGAGTCGCTGCCGCTGGATCGCGCCGCGCCGCTGCTGTGCGCCGGCATCACCACCTATTCGCCGTTGCGGCAGTACGGCACCAAGCCCGGCGACCGGGTCGCAGTGGTGGGCCTGGGCGGGCTGGGGCACATGGCGGTGAAGCTGGCCGCGGCGATGGGCGCGGAGGTCACCGTGCTCAGCACATCGGAGTCCAAGCGCGAGGCCGCGCTGGAGCTGGGCGCGCACCACTTCGCCGCGACCCGCGACCCCGAGACCTTCAAGACGCTTGCCGGCCGCTTCGACCTGATCCTCGACACGGTCTCGGCCGCGCACGACTACAACGCCTACCTGTCGCTGCTGAAGCTCGACGGCACCATGGTGCTGCTGGGCATGCCCGAGCCGTCACCGGTGGCCGCCGGCGCGCTGATCATGCAACGGCGCAAGCTGGCCGGCTCGCTGATCGGCGGCATCCGCGAGACCCAGGAGATGCTCGACTTCTGCGCTGGGCATGGCATCGCCTCGGACATCGAGCTGATCGACATCGAGCGCATCAACGAGGCCTACGAGCGCATCCTCAAGGCCGACGTCCGCTACCGGTTCGTGATCGACCTGGCAAGCCTGACAGCCGCCGCGTGAGCCATAGGTTTCCATGGGCTTGAGCGGCCTGTCGCCGCGACGGCCTGCAGCTGCTTGGTCAATCCAGGGGTAAGCCGATGCCGCTGTTGTTGTTGCCGCTGTTGCTGATCGCGTTCGTGCTGGTGTGGGCGCTGCTGCTGCCATTGGCGTTGCTGCAACGCTACCGGCGCGGGCATGCACGCAGGCGCGCGCGGGCATGGGCGGTGCGGTTCAATGCGTGGCTGATGCTGGTGTCGGTGCTGCTGTTCGTGGCCACTGCCTGGCTGGTGGGCCACTGGGTGGACGCGGCGCTCGCGCACGCGTCGACCGGCCTGGCGCTGGGCATCGTGATCGGCATCATCGGGCTGTGGCTGACCCGGTTCGAGTTCGGCGAAAGCCATGCCGGCCTGCTGGTCTACACCCCCAATCGCTGGCTGGTGCTGGCGTTGACCGGCTTGGTCGCGCTGCGGATCGGCTACGGGCTGCTGCGCGGCTGGCAGTGGTCACGCGGTCAGGGCGATGCTGCCGAGTGGCTCGCGCAGCAGGGCAACCTGCTTGCGGTCGGTGGGTTGCTGCTGGGCCATTACCTCGCCTATGCCTGGGGGCTGCGGCGGCGGTTGCCGCGCGGACCCGGCGTCCGCCGCATCCGCTGAGGCGCGCGATCCCCGGCATGTGCCACGCCCCGGCGGCGTCGGTTCCGGGTGGGGGCTGCGCCTATCCGGGCAACAACGGCCGCACCACGCGCACGGGCTCGCTATGCTGGCGCGTCCGCCGCTGCCCACTGCGACCATGCCGCCTCCGTTTGCCGAGTCGCTGTCCGTTACCGCGATAGCGCGTGCATGAGCACGGCGCGCCGGCAATCGATGCGCGCCGCGCTGGCGATGCTCGCGGCGATCGCGGTGTTCTCGCGGATGGATGCCGGCCTGAAGCAGTTGTCGCTGCACTACCCGCCGTTCCAGGTGGCCGCGCTGCGCGGCGCGTCGTCGCTGCCGTTCGTGCTGGTGTGGGCGATGGCGTCCACCGGCCTGCGACCGCTGCTGCGCGTGCGCTGGCCATTGCACCTGCTGCGCGGCGCGCTGGCGGTGGTGATGATGTCGACGTTCGTCTATGCGCTGCGCACGCTGCCGCTGACCACGGCCTACACCCTGTTCTTCATAGCGCCGCTGCTGGTCACGGCATTGTCGGTGCCGATCCTGGGCGAGCGGGTCGGCCCGCGTCGCTGGACCGCCATCGCGATCG
>DATHRJ010000151.1:0-2402 GCA_035465455.1 Lysobacter sp. | reverse complement strand
TGCAGAGCGCCAGCCTGGGCGCGCGCGGCGTGGTGTTGCGCGGACACAAGTCCCAGATCGAGCACAGCGTCCGCGCCGAATGGGTCGACCTCAGCGCCCGCCGGGCGTTGCGCCTGCTGGAGTCGCAGGTGCGCGAGACCGAACGCCGTTGCGATGCGCTCATCGAAACCTCGCGAGAACCCATCGCCTATGTGCATGAAGGCATGCACATCCGGGCCAATCCGGCCTATCTGGAGGTGTTCGGCTACGAATCGTTCGACGACGTCGAGGGCATGTCGTTGCTGGACATGATCGCGACCCCGCGCGTGGACGAATTCAAGCAACTGCTCAAGCGGCTATCCAAAGGCGACGCACCGCCGCCACGCTTCGAGACCGAAGCGCGCGCTCTCGATGGCAGCCATTTTGCCGCGGTGATGGAATTCACCGCCGCCAGCTACGAAGGCGAGTCCTGCCAGCAGCTGATCCTTCGCCGCCAGGAAGCCGACCCAGTACTGGCGCGCGAACTGGAGGAATTGCGCCAGCGCGACCAGGGCACGGGCCTGCTCAACCGGGCGACGTTCCTGCGCCAGCTCGAGGACGCGGTTGCCCATGCCGCGAAGGATGCAAGCCACCACGGCTTCCTGCTGCTGGAACCGGACCATTTTTCGCGCTTGTTGCAGAGCATCGGCCTGGATGCGGCCGACCAGCTGATCGGCGCCTGCGCCAACCGCCTGCGCAGCGTGCTGGGTCCGGACGACATCGCCGCACGTTTCGGCGAGCACCAGTTCGCGCTGCTCCGGCGCAACAGCGACCACGCCGGCACCGCCGCGCTGGCGGAGACGGTTCGCGCCGCGTTCGCCGACAACGTGCTCGACGCCGATGACCATTCGCTCAACGCGACGGTCAGCGTGGGCGGGGTGCAGATCGGCGAGAAGATCGCCAGCGTCGCCGCGGTGCTGGCCAAGGCCAACCAGGGCCTGCAGTCGACGATCGGCGTCGGTGGCAACCGCGTCGAACTGTTCGACCCGGGCGCGGTCGACCGCGCCGAGCAGGAGCGGGTCGAGGCGTGGATCATCCGCATCCGCGATGCCCTGGATGGCGATCGCTTCGTCACCCATTACCAGCCGCTGGTCAGCCTGCACGGGAACCCCGACGAGATCTACGACGTCTACCTGCGCATGAAGGACGAGCACGGCGAGCTCGTGCAACCGATGGCCTTCCTGCAGATCGCCGAGGAACAGGGCCTGCTGTGGGAGATCGACCGCTGGGTCGTGGGCCGCGCGATCGCGGTGATCGGCGAGCGCCTGCGCGCCGGCACGCGCACCATCCTGATGGTGCGGATCACCGAGGTCTCACTGCAGGACGACAGCCTCGCCCAGCACATCCAGGAACAGCTGGCCAAGCACGGCGCGGAAGGCAAGCTGCTGGTGCTGCAGCTGCCCGAATCCAAGGTATTCACCCATCTTCGCGCGGCACAGACCTTCCAGCAGACGATGGCCGCAATCGGGGTTCAGGTCGCTTTGGAGGAGTTCGGCAGCGGGTTGAATTCGTTCCAGTTGCTGACCCATTTCGATGCCGACCTGCTGAAACTGGATCGGATGCTGGTACAGGAACTGGCGGGCAATGCCGACAACCAGAGGCGCATCCGCGAGATCGCCGACAAGGCCCACGAACTGGGCAAGCGGGTGATCGCCGATCACGTGCAGGATGCTGGAAGCATGTCGATCCTGTTCAGTGCCAGCATCGATTACGCGCAGGGACACTTCCTCGCCGCCGCCGGGCCACTGCTGGACTACGACTTCCAGTAGCGCGCATCGCCAAGACGGGTTGCCACCCAGCAACAAAAAGCCCGCCGGATGGCGGGCTTTTTGTTGGGCAGCGGAGGCTGGCTCAGGTCACCACGGTGCCTCGCGCCCGCTCCATCGGGGCATTGCGCAGCGCCTCGATGCGCTCCACCAGCGGCGGGTGGCTCATCAGCAGGCGCTTGAACCCGTGCGCGACGCCGCCGCTGATGCCGAAGGCGGCGATCTGCTTGGGCAGCGTGCTCGCACCGTAGGTCTGCGACAGGCGCTCGAGCGCACCGACCATCTTGTCGCGACCGGCCAGGTGCGCGCCACCGGCATCGGCGCGGAACTCGCGGTGCCGCGAGAACCACATCGCGATCATGCTCGCGAACAGGCCGAAGATCATGTCGAGCACGAACACGATCACGAAATAGCCCATGCCGACGCCACCCTCGCGGTTGCCGCTGATGTAGCCGTCGATCACGCGACCGACCACGCGCGCCAGCACGATCACGAAGGTATTCAGCACGCCCTGGATCAGCGCCATCGTGACCATGTCGCCGTTGGCGATATGGCTGACCTCGTGCGCCAGCACTGCCTCGGCCTCGTCGCGGCTCATCGAGCGCAGCAGCCCGGTCG
>DATHRJ010000150.1:0-9264 GCA_035465455.1 Lysobacter sp. | reverse complement strand
CCCTTGATCGTGTCGTAGTAGTGGTAGCGCCAGTCGTCCTCGCCCATGTTGCCCAGCGCCGCCGAGATGCCGCCCTGCGCCGCCACCGTGTGCGAGCGGGTCGGGAACACCTTGGTGATGCAGGCGGTCTTCAGGCCCTTCTGGGCGAGACCGAACGTGGCGCGCAGGCCCGCACCGCCGGCACCGACCACGAGCATGTCGAAGCTGTGTTCAATGATCTTGTAGGCGGAGCTCTTGGAGGCAGATGCCATCTAACGGATTTCCTTGGTGGTTTGCCTGACGAATCAGGCGCCGGCGAGCGCGATGCGCACGACGGCCAATACGCTGGCCAGTGCCGCCAGGATGCAGACGAAGATCACCGCAAGCTGCGAGGTGACCGCCAGCCACGGCGTGTGCACGTAGTCCTCGATGATCACCTGCATACCGAGTTGGGCGTGCCAGAACATCGCGATCACGAACGCCACCAGCAGCAATGCGTTCAAGGGGTGGGCCACCGCGGCCCGAACCGCCGCGTAATCGGCGCCCAGCAGCCACACGACCAGCGCGACCACATAGATCGCCAGGAAGATCAGTGCGACCGAGGTGATGCGCTGGACGATCCAGTGATGGGTGCCGTCCTTCGCCGAGCCCAGACCCCGCGCGCGCTTGATCGGCGTACGGAACCGGTCCGGGCGGCTCATGCGCCACCCCACTGCATCATCGCCGCCAACCAGATGATCGCCGTCAGCACGAAGCTGCCGAAGACCGAAATCCAGCTGGTGCGGATGAACGTTTCCACCCCGTAGCCCAGGCCCGCGTCCTGCGCGAGGTGGCGGATGCCGTTGACCAGGTGGAACGAAAACGCCCAGCTCCAGCCGAACAGGATCAGGAAGCCCAGCGGCGACCTCGCAAATGCGCCAAAGCTGGCCCAGTGGCCGGCGCCGGCGGCCAGCGCCAGCAGCGCCCAGACGATCAACAGGCTCCCCAGGACGAGGACCACGCCGGTGGCCCGGTGCAGGATCGAGGTCACCATCTGCACCTGCCAGTTGTAGACCTGCAGATGCGGTGACAGGGGACGTTCGCGGTTTGCCATGAGCAGTGGCAGTCTCGGCTGGGCGGCTGGGCCGGTGGCGGAATCGGTCATCGGCGAGCCGGGACCGCGAGGAGTCGCACTAGAAATCGATGCAGCGGCCGTTCTTTTCCCAATCGCCATAGCGCGTGGGGTCGAGCCCCTCGCGCCCGCCGAATTCCGGCGCCTGCGGGACCTCCGCCGCCGGCGCGACGCCCGCAGCTTCCGGTGCCCCGGTCTCGGCGGAAGAAGTCGTGTCGGTGCGGGTTTGGCCTATCATCACAGCACACAAGCTTAAGTCCCCTGCCCCATGCATGACAACCCGCAGGCCGGCGCCGATGCCGCCTTTGCCTTGCCAGACCACACCGTCATCGAGCTGCACGGCGACGACGCGACCAGCTTCGCCCAAGCCCAGTTCATGAGCGACGTGGCGGCGTTGCCGTGCGGACACTGGCATTGGAGCGGCTGGCTCACGCCGAAAGGTCGTGTCGTTGCCGTGTTCGCGGTGCTCAAGCTCGCGCACGAGCGCCTGTGGGTGCTGTTGCCGGACGCGCCGCCGACGCCGTTGGCCGATGCGCTGCGGCGGTTCGTGTTTCGCAGCAAGGTGACGATCGTCGTGCGCGATGACCTGCATGTGCAGGGAACGTTCGCGGCCGCGGACGCTGCCAGCGGTAGCGCCATGGCCGGGGACGCGGACGCGGCGATCGAACTCGACCTCAGCGCCGCCGCCGGCGTCCGCAGCGTCATCATCGGCCGCGAAGCGGCCACCACCAGCGATCCGGACGTGGCGCGATGGAGGGCTTTCGACCTCGCGCACGGGCTGCCGCGACTGGAGGCTTCGCAGGTCGAGCAGTGGACGCCGCAGCAGTTGTCGCTGGACCGGCTGCACGCCTTCAGCATCAAGAAGGGGTGCTATCCGGGCCAGGAGATCGTTGCGCGCACCCACTTCCTCGGCAAGGCCAAGCGCGGGCTGGTACTGGTCGCGAGCGACCAGTCGTTCGCTACGGGTGCGCAGTTGCGCGTCGATGCAGCGGCACTGGGCGCCGTGGTGGCCGCCGCCAGCACCCCCCTAGGCAAGCACATGGGACTGGCCGTGGTTCCGCTGGAGCGCGCAGCGGGGGAACTGAACATCGATGGCGTCGCCGTGCGCGAGATCGCCTTGCAGGACGGGCTCGCTCGCTGACGGCCTGGTGAGCGTGGATTGGCCGTGGGTCCGGGCCGGCAACCGGATGATGGGTTGTCGTCAGCTCTCCGCCTCGGCAAGCGCCACCGCCGCCGCCACGATGTCGTCTTCTCCCGGAATCACCAACAGCGCTGCCCCGGCCAGCGGTGTGTAGGTATCCACGCCGACCACGCGCCTGAGCGGGGTGGCACCCAACCCGCCCTCGCACAGCGCGGTGATCACGCCCTCGCCCACCCCCGCGCTGCGACGGCCCTCGTCGACGACGATGATCCGCCGCGCTCCGCGGGCGCATTCGACGATGTACGGATCGTTGAGCGGCACGAGCCAGCGCAGGTCCACCACACGCGCCTTCCATCCGAGCCGGCCCTCGATCTCGCGGACTGCTCGCAGGCTCATGGGCACGCCATTGCCGTAGGTGAAGATCACCAGGTCGTCGCCGTCCCCGTCTTCGGAGCGGTAGATCCGGCCTTCTCCCAACGCCATCGCCTCACCGGGCGGCGGATACGCGGTCAGCCAGCCACCATCGCCGGGTTCGTGCAGGTCCTTGGTCATGTACAGCGCGATCGGTTCCAGGAAAACCGCCACCCGCCCATCCACCCTGGCCAGCGCCGTGAGCGTGCGCAGCATGGTCACCGCATCGTCGCCCCGCGACGCACAGCCGACCACCAGCCCCGGGATGTCGCGCAAGGCCGTGATCGAATTGTCGTTGTGGAAGTGGCCACCGAAGCCACGCTGGTAACCCAGGCCGGCGATGCGCACGACCATCGGATTGCGGAACTGATCGTTGGAGAAGAACTGCAGCGAGGCCGCTTCACCGCGCAACTGGTCGCAGGCATTGTGGAAATAGGCCAGGTACTGGATCTCCGGCAACGGCAGCATGCCCATGTTGGCGAAACCCTGCGCCATCCCCAGGATCATCGTCTCGTCCAGCAGCGTGTTGAACACGCGCCGCGGTCCGAAGGCCTTCTGCAGGCCCTTGGTGACGGTGTAGACACCGCCCTTCTGGGCCACGTCCTCGCCGAACAACAGCGTTTCCGGATACTTGGCGAAGGTGTCGTGCAGGGCGTTGTTGATCTGGATCGACAGGTGACGCGGCGGCTGGTTCTCCGGCAGCTTGGCCTGGCTGCCGAAGACTTCCAGGCGACGCCCGCCAAAATCGGTGCGCTTGGCTTCGGCTTGCACGGCCGCCGGCGTGTACGGCGCGAGTGGTGCGATCACATCACTGAGACGATCGAGTTTCGGCCGTCGATCGGCCTCGTCGGCGGCATCGAAACAACGCTTGCGGGTGGCTTCGTACAGCGCCAGCAAGTCGTCCTTCGACATCAGCCCCGACTGCAGTGCGATCGCGGCCGAGCGCAGCAACGGATCGGTGGCCTCGACCGCGCACAGCTCATCTATCGAGCGCCATTCGATCTCGAAATCGGTGCCGGCGTGGCCCATGATGCGCGTGGTCCTGAGGTGCAGGAACGTCGGCCGGCGCGTTCGGCGGCAATGCTCGACCGCACGTTGCACATCGGCATAGCCACCTGCGAGATCGAGGCCATCGGCGGCGAAGTAATCCAGCCCGTCCATGTTGCGGAAGCGGTTGCCGATCCAGCCGCCCGGCGTCTTCACCGAGATGCCGATGCCGTTGTCCTCGCACACGAACAATACCGGCGCCGGCAGCTTCTGGTACGCGGTCCACGCCGCGGCGTTGAACGCGGTCTGGGCGGTGGCATGGTTGGCGGAGGCGTCGCCGAACGAGCAGATCGCGATGCTGTCGCCGGGGATCGGCAAGGCATGGCCCATTCGTCGCCCGGTTTCGATCGCGACCGCGGTCCCGAGCGCCTTGGGCAGATGGGAGGCGATCGTCGAGGTCTGTGGAAGCACCCACAATGGCTTGCTACCCCAGACCTTGTGGCGCCCTCCGGAGATCGGGTCGTCCTTGCTCGCCGCCAGGCTCAGGGCCGAGTCCATCACCGGGTCGCGCGGCTTTCCATCGGCACCGGGCAGCTTGCGGAAGCGCTCGGCCATGAACGCACCGCTGCGGTAGTGCAGGAACGCGGGATCGGTGTGCCGGGTGAGCCGCGCGACCATCGCGTTCCCCTCGTGGCCGCTGGACCCGATGGTGTAGAAGACCTTGTTGCGCACCCGCAGCACGCGCGCCATCAGGTCCAGGTGGCGGCTGACCAGTTGCGATTCGAACAGCTCGCGGAAGCTTTCGGCATCCAGCGCGCTGCCGTCGAGGATCGCTTCACCAGGCGCCGGCTTCGCCGCCACCCGCCCGTCCCAGCTCTGCACGAATTCGCTGAAGTTCACGTCGCAGATCTCGGCCCGGTTGAGGCCGCGCATGCGTGCGGGGAGGGATGTGGACATGTTCAATGCACTCTTTGGATCACGGGATGTTGCAGGGCTGCTCGCGCTGCGATGGGCCTTGCAGCACCGGAAGTGGAATGGAAGTCAGTTGGCGCAAGTGGAACGGCGGCGCGGCCTCATCAGCCTTTGATCGCAGGCATGGCAACGAATCCTGGCGTTGCGCGCACCCGTGACAACCAGTCGCCCAGGTGCGGATAGCCAGTGAGATCGAAACCGCCGTCGCCGGCGACCGCGGTATAGGCGAACAACGCGATATCGGCGATTCCGTAACCCTCGCCGGTGAACCACGGATGTCGCTGGAGGTGGCGCTCCATCAGCGAAAGCGCACGGTGTCCGAGCTCGTGCAGTCGCGGCAATTCGGCTTGGCGCGGCGAATCGGCTGGAGTCCATCCACGGATGAAACGCGCCACTGCGATGTACGGTTCATGGCTGTACTGCTCGAAGAACATCCATCCCAGCGCCTGGGCGCGCTGCCACGGATCATCGGGAAAGAACGCAGTGTCCGAGGCCAGGAAATACAGGATGGCGTTGGACTCTGCCAGCCGCCGTCCGTCTTCCAGTTCGATCACCGGCACCTTGCCGTTGGGATTGATCGCGAGGAACTCGGGGGTGCGCGTGCCGCCATGCGCACTGTCGACCTCGATCCAGCGGTAGGGACGGCCCAGTTGCTCCAGCAGCAGCCGGACCTTGTGGCAGTTGCCGGATGCAGACATGCCGTAGACGGTGATCACGCGACCGTCCGTTGGCGCCACTGCTCGCGCGTCTGGCCCCAGATCTCGATCGGCGCATCCTCGAACGGCGCCGGCAGCTTGCCCGGGCCGCGCAGCGCCGAACCCAGGCGACGGGCGAGTGCCTGCGAGGCATGGTTGTCGGGATGGATCGAATGGATCACATCGGTCCAGCCGAGGTTTTCGAACGCCCAGTCGATCGCCGCCGTGCTGGCTTCGCTCGCATAGCCCTTGCCCCAGCTCGAACGCTTGAACGACCAGCCCACTTCGGTGCCGGGCCAGCCGTCCGGGTGCCAGGGCCCGGCATTGCCGATCCACTCCCCGCTGGCTTTCTCGACCACCGCGAACATCGCAAAGCCCTGGATCGCCCATGCGCCCGGCATCTGCAGGAACCTGCGCCAGGCGGCCGCACGCGGCAGCTGGCCACCGATGTAGCGCGCGACGTCCTCGTCGGCAAACATCGCGGCGAAGTCCTCGAAATCCTCCGCTGCGGGCAATCGCAGGATCAGTCGTTCGGTTTCGAGCATCGGAGCCAGCGCCATTGGCGGTCCAGGGGGAGCCGTGGAATCGGGAAAGGCGGATCAGAACGCGTTGATACCGGTCAATTCACGACCCACGACCAACTGGTGCACCGTCTCGGTGCCTTCATAGGTGATCACCGACTCCAGGTTCAGCGCATGGCGGATCGGGCAGTGCTCGGTGGTGATGCCGGCGCCGCCGAGCAGGTCGCGCGCCTCGCGGGCGATGTCGATCGCCATCCGGCAGTTGTTCCACTTCGCCAGCGACACCTGCGTGGGTTTCATCTTGCCGGCATCCTTGAGCCGCCCCAGCTGCAACGACAGCAGCTGCGCCGAAGTGATGCGTCGGGCCATGTCCGCCAGCTTCAGTTGCACCGCCTGGTTGGCCGCCACCGGGCGGTCGAACAGGATGCGTTCCTTGGTGTAGTTCAACGCCTCGTCCAGGCATGCGATTGCCGCGCCGATCGGGCCCCAGGTGATGCCGTAGCGCGCCTGGGTCAGGCAACCCAGCGGACCCTTGAGGCCCTTCACGTTCGGCAGGCGGTTGGCTTCGGGCACTCGGACATTGTCGAAGAACAGCGACGAGGTCACCGAGGCGCGCAGGCTCATCTTGTGCTTGATCTCCTGGGCGGCGAATCCGGCCATGCCCTTCTCGACGATGAAGCCCTGGATGCCGTCGTCGGTCTGCGCCCAGACGATCGCGATGTCGGCGAGGTTGCCGTTGGTGATCCACATCTTGGCGCCGTTGATGACCCAGTCGCCGCCGTCCTTGCGCGCGTGGGTCTTCATGTTGGCCGGGTCGGAGCCGCCGTGCGGTTCGGTCAGCCCGAAGCACCCGATGACCTTCGCCGCGGCCATGTCGCGCAGCCAGCGCTGCTTCTGCTCGTCACTGCCGTAAGCAAAGATCGGATACATGCACAGGGACGACTGCACGCTGACGAAGCTGCGGATGCCGCTGTCGCCGCGCTCCAGTTCCTGGCAGATCAGGCCATAGCTGACCGCATTGAGGCCGCCGCCGCCGAACTCCTCCGGCAGGGTCGAGCCCAGCAGGCCGAGTTCGGCGATTTCACCCACCAGTTCCTTGGGGAAACGGCCCTCGTCGAATGCGTCGCCGATGATCGGCAGCACCCGCTCGTCGGTGAACCGCGCCACCGTGTCCTGTACGGCGCACTCCTCTTCGGTGAGCAGGGAGCGGACGTCGTACAGATCGTAAGGGTGCAGGGCCATGGGGCACTCGGCGATAGAAAGTGAGCGCGCATTGTAAGCGGCTGGCGGGGACGCGGCACCATGCCGCGCGGGCCCTGTGGCCGAGGGACCACTGCGTCCGGACAAAAAAAGGGGCCCGGAAATCTCCGGGCCCCTGGGACGCATGCGACTGGAGTGGACCAATCAGCCGCGGGTCGTGTCGCCGCGCGTTGCCGCCGTCTGCAGCACCACTTCGCCGTCGACGACCGGCAGGCGCTCGCCCGGGCGCTCTTCCATGCGCACGGTCTGCTCGGCGCCGTCGTAACGGTAGGTCACGTCGTAGCCGACGACCTGGTCCTCGCTGCCCAGCGAGATCCGGCTGCCCGGCTTGCTGCCGGTGCGCATGGTGCCGGTGGTGCCGTCCGGATTGCGGTAGGTCACGTTGTAGCCGACCACGCGCGAGGATTGCGAGCTTTCCGATACGGTGCGGCACTGGCGATCGACCCGCTCGACCACGCGGCCGCCGACATGGCGCTGATCCACCGCGCGGCCAGCGAATCCGCCGGCCACGGCACCGGCCACGGTCGCGGCCTTCTTGCCGCTGCCACCACCGACCTGGTTGCCCAGCGCGCCGCCGATCAATGCGCCGGCGATCGTGCCGCCGACATTGCCGTCGCGTTCGGGCAGGCGTTCCTGCACGACCACGTCTTCGCAGACTTCACGCGGGGTCGAGACGGTGTTGGTCTCGCGCACCGGGTCGGTGCCGATGACGGTCGCGTACAACTTCTGCTTTTCGTTCACCGGCTCGACCTTGATCACCTCGGCGTACTCAATGCGCGGCTGACCGGCGATCGAGCCATCGGCGGCGACGTCGCCGTTGAGGCCCATCGCCAGGTCATCGGACGGGGTGACGAATGCGTTGTCCGGGGCGGGGTCGCCGCGGAAGCTGTTGTACGCGGCAACGGCCACGCCGCCCACGAGCAGCGAAGCCAGTGCGACTGCCAGAATATTCTTGTTCATGCGTTGGGCTCCTGCTGCGGGATCATCCCGCGGTTGTGGGGTGCATTTCACCACTATGAACCTGAACAGCCACCATTATCCGAATGACGACCATGCGAAATTGCGACGCCGGTACCGGTGCGTGCTAGCGTCTGGCCATCGATGACGAGGAGCCGAACCATGGCCAGTCCGCTGCTGTTGCCACTGCTCAACTGGGCCCGCAAGCTGCGCTTCCCCACCCTGTTCAAGATCACCGCCGTCCTGTTCGTGGTGACGCTGATCGTGCCAGATCCGGTCCCGTTGGCCGACGAGATCCTGCTGGGCCTGGGAGCGCTGCTGCTGGCCAACTGGAAGGATCGCCACGCCACGATCGAGCATGAAGGGCCGTCGCCGGGGTCGAAGCCGGGGCGCTGAAACGGATGCTGGTCGACAGCCACAGTCATCTGGATGCGACCGAGTTCGATGACGATCGCAACGCGGTCATCGTCCGCGCGCGCCAGGCAGGCGTAACCAGGCAGGTGCTGTGTGCGACCGCAGCGGCGCAGTGGCCGAAGCTGCGCGAGGTATGCAGCACCCAGGAGGGCCTGTATCCGGCCTATGGGTTGCATCCGACCTTTCTTGCCTTGCACCGCAAACCGCACCTTGCGCAACTGCGCGACTGGCTCGAGCGCGAACGTCCGGTGGCGATCGGCGAATGCGGCCTGGATTACTTCGTCGAGGGCCTGGATCCGCTGGTACAGATGGAATACTTCGAGGCGCAGCTGCAACTGGCTCGCGAATACGACCTGCCGGTGATCGTGCATGCGCGACGTGCGGTCGACGCGGTGATCGCGGCCATCCGCCGGGCCGGGAAGCTGCGCGGCGTGGTCCACAGCTTCTCCGGCAGCCAGCAGCAGGCGGAGCAATTGTGGCAAGCGGGGTTTCTGCTCGGACTCGGGGGGCCTGTCACCTACGAGCGCGCGCAGCGCCTGCGCCGGCTGGCGGCGAGCATGCCGCTCGAATGGCTGCTGCTGGAGACCGACTCGCCCGACCAGCCCGATGCGGACATCCGGGGCCAGCGCAACGAGCCGGCGCGGCTGGTGAAGGTGCTGGAAGTCGTCGCCGGCCTGCGCGGCGCCGACCCGGCGGAGATTGCCGCGGTCACCAGCGCCAATGCCGAACGCCTGTTCAAGCTGCCGCCGCCACCCTGATCCGGTGGGCCGTCAGCCGCCCCGGGGTGGCTTCAACAGCAATTCGAGCGCCTTTCCC
>DATHRJ010000149.1:0-2158 GCA_035465455.1 Lysobacter sp. | reverse complement strand
TCTTCATGGCGGTCGGCTCGCAGGCCAACATCGGCGGCGCGGCGTCGGCGCCGGTGGTCGCCAGCGCGTTCCACCCGGCGCTGGCGCCGGTCGGCGTGCTGCTGGCGGTGATGGGTTATGCGCTCGGCACGTACGCCGCCTATGCCACCGGGCTGCTGTTGCGGTTGCTCGCGACCTGATCGGGAACCCTGATGGGGCACCGCCCGGGCGGGGGTGCCGATCCGGACCGGCTTGACGCCGCCGGTCCACCGGGCGGAGGCTAGGCGGCAATCGCCCCTCGGGAAGCGCCCATGACCGACGAAGCCAAGCCTGACGCCCCCTACCGGGGGCCGGAGAGCCGCAAGGGCGAGGACCGCCGCAAGGTCAATGACCGGCGCGAGGAAATACGCTTCGAACCCGACAAGGACGACCGCCGTGACGGCAAGGACCGGCGCAAGCGCAGCGGCTGGGACGGCAACGTACTGGGTTGAGCGTGCCGCGCCTGTCCACGTAGCACGGGCGTCCTGCGCTTTCCCGGGCTACCGCGAGCCGATGCCCCGGTCGGTCCGGTCAGCAGGGGTGTCCGGCAGCGGCGGCGGCCGCACGAAGCCATTGCGGTTCACAGCCATCGCGCCCGCTTGAACATCCGGTACAGCGCCACGCAGACGGCGCCG
The DNA here is from genome assembly GCA_035465455.1 of Lysobacter sp. Classification (GTDB taxonomy): domain Bacteria; phylum Pseudomonadota; class Gammaproteobacteria; order Xanthomonadales; family Xanthomonadaceae; genus Lysobacter_K. The sequence continues at coordinate 1,505 of DATHRJ010000149.1, read as the reverse complement.
ACGCCGACCAGCAGGATCGCGTAGCTCCAGCGTCCCGCAAGCTCCGGCATGTGCGCGAAGTTCATGCCATACCAGCTCGCGATCAGGGTCGGCGCGGCCAGCAGTGCCGCCCAGGCGCCCAGGCGCTTGACGATCTCGCCCTGGCGCACGGTGACCAGCGCCAGGTTCACCGACACCGCCGCGGTCAGCATCTCGCGCAGGGTGTCGACCGATTCGTTGATTCGCACCGCGTGGTCGTGGACGTCGCGGAAGTACAGCTGGATTTCCTCGCCGATGACCGTGTTGCGCGAACGTGCGAGCTGGCCGACGAGATCCTGCAACGGCGACACGGCCATGCGCAGCCGGGTCAGTTCGCGCTTGAGGTCGTAGAGCTTGTGGACCGTGGCCTTGTGGAAATCCTCGGCGAAGATGTCCTGCTCCAGCGCATTGAGCGCCTGGCTGAATTCGTCGACGATCGGCATGTAGTCGTCGACCACCATGTCGAGCACCGCATACAGCGCCGCCCCCGCGCCGTGCTGCAGCAGATCGGGTTCGCGTTCCATGCGCGTGCGGGCGGTGGCATAGCTGCGCGACGCGCCATGGCGCACCGTCACCAGGTAGCGCGGGCCGACGAACAGGTGGGTTTCGCCGAAGCGGATGACCTCGTCCACGGTCTGTGCGGTGTGGATCGCGATGAACAGCGAATTGCCGTAGGTCTCGATCTTCGGCCGCTGGTGGGCGTTGTGCGCGTCCTCGACCGCAAGATCGTGCAGGCCGAATTCTTCCTGCAGGTCGTCGAGCAGTTCCTCGGCCGGCTCGTACAGGCCAACCCAGACGAAGCTTCCGTCATCGATCGCCAGCACGTCGCTGATCGCGTCCAGGCTGATGTCGCTGCGCGTGCCGTCCTGGCTGTAGACGGCGCAGTTGACCACGGAGCGGACCGAAGGGTGATCGTTCATGGCCGCATCCTGCCCCGGTGGCGGATCAGCGGCAAGCCGTTCACCCGGCGGCGCGTGGTGCCAGGGCGCTGGCGGCGTATCGGCCCAGTCCCAGCCACAGGCCGGCGTGGATCGGCAGCAGCAACGCGATCCAGTGCGTGTTGCGTTGTGGCAGCACCGGCAGCCAGTGCAGGAACAGCGCCACTGCCGCCAGCGTCAGCAGTGCCGCCAGCACAAGTTCGAACATCCGGCCACCGCGCCCGCCGCGCAGGATCCGCCATGCGCCGGGCAGCAACAGCCACGCCAAGGGACTGAACAACAGCAGGTTGTGATTGGCCCAGCCGAACCGGTGCGCGGTGCCCAGCCAGATGAACAGCAGCAGCGCGCCCACCAGACCCGCCAGCGTCCACAGCGGCAGTGCGATCGCGGCCAGCACGCGCGGTCGGCGCCGCCCAAGCCACGCGAAACCCGCACCGATCAGGACCCCAGATAGCGCCCAGCGCGTCCAGCGAACCGGCGATGCCTGTGGCTCCGGTGCCAGCCGGTGGGGAAGCACCGGCTGCTCCGCAATCACCAGCGGGCGGCCAT
>DATHRJ010000148.1:0-2071 GCA_035465455.1 Lysobacter sp. | reverse complement strand
GCATGTCGGCAAAACGCAGGTCGACGAACTCGACCTTGTGGTCACGGATCAGCTTTTCGACGTTCTCGAGCGACATGGGGCAGCCTTGGCGGGTTGGGATGGATAACAGTACGCAAGTCGCGTGCCAGCTGGCGTCGTTGGCTAAGTGATTGAATCCACGGGGCCGCGGCGACTCGCGAGTGGGAATGTGATCCAAGGCGGTGCGCTGCTTGTGGTGCGCGCACCAATCGGGTGCGCGTCGACGATCGGCTATGCTGACCGCCCCTTGCGTCCCTCGCCCGCATGACCGACCTGATCGCCGCGCTGCTGCTTGGCATCCTCGAAGGCCTTACCGAGTTCCTGCCGATCTCCAGCACCGGTCACCTGCTGATCGCGCAGCACTGGGTCGGCGCGCGCTCGGACCTGTTCAACATCGTGATCCAGGCCGGCGCGATCCTGGCGATCACGCTGGTATTCCGCCAGCGCCTGTGGGCGCTGGCGACCGGACTGCGCGAACGCGACAACCGGGATTACGCGCTGAAGCTCGCTGCGGCATTCGCGGTCACCGCCGCCATCGGGCTGCCGGTGCGGCTGCTGGGCTGGCAACTTCCCGACACCGTGTCGCCGGTCGCCGCCGCGCTGATCCTGGGCGGGCTGTGGATGCTGTTGGCCGAGCGCCTGTCCGCGCGTCGCCCGGAGTCGTCATTGATCACCTGGAAGGTCGCGGTGCTGGTCGGGCTGGCGCAGGTCGTGGCCGGGGTGTTTCCCGGGACTTCGCGCTCGGCCGCGGCGATCTTCATGGCGATGCTGGCAGGCACCGGCAAGCGTTCGGCGGCCACCGAGTTCGTGTTCCTGGTCGGCATCCCGACGATGTTCGCCGCCAGCAGCTACGCACTGCTGGAATATTTCCTCGCCAGCGGCCCCCGCGAGGAAGCCTGGGGGGAAATGGCGCTGGCGTTCACCGCGGCTACGGTCACCGGCTTCATCGCGGTGCGCTGGCTGATGGGCTACATCAGGCAGCACAGCTACGCGCCGTTTGCGATCTACCGGATCGTGCTTGGCGTGGCGTTGCTGTTGTGGCTGCCTGCCGGCAGTTGAACCGGTCCCTGACCTTGGGGCCTGCAATGGGCCGGTTCCGGGATCCGTCCTATGCCCGCGCGTTCGGATTGAGCGCATAGGTCGCGTGGATCGCCGTCTCGGCCAGCACGTGGCCGTGCATCGCGCGCAGCGCGTCGGCGGCGGTGAAGCGCGCCGGCAGCTCCAGTCCCGCCACGTCCAGCGCGAACAGGCGGAAGAAGTAGCGGTGCACGCGCTGGTCGTTCGGTGGCGGGAACGGGCCGTCGTAGCCGTACCAGTCGCCGGCCATCTCCGGGTCGCCGGCGAACCAGCCGGTGTAGTCGTTCAGGCCCTGGCGAGCGCCGGCCGGGCCATCGGGGCTGCGCTTGCCGTGCGGCACCACGCCATCGCTGCAGCTGCCGGCGGCGATCGCGCGTACGTCGGGCGCGATGTCGACCAGCGCCCAGTGGTTGAAGTCGGCGCGCGGCTGGTGGTACGGGATCTCCACGCCGGGCTTGCCGACCATCTCCGCCACCGTCGGCACGTCCGGATCGATGCACAGCAGCACGAACGAGCGCGTGCCGGCAGGTGCGCCGTCCCACGCCAGGTGCGGGTTGCGGTTTGGCGCGAAGCCGATGCCGTCGGTGCCGGCCTGGCCGGCGGCGATCTCAGCGGCCAGGCGTTGGCGGTGCTGGAAACTGTCGCTGCGGATCTGCATCGTCGGCTCCGGGATTTTCCCGCAGTGTGGCAGACCTGCCGGTAATGCCGGCGTCACCGCCGCGCACCCGTGGATGCGCGGCGCGAGGCGGATCAGGCCTCGGGGTAGCCCAGACGCACCGACACCGGGGTCAGCAGCGCGAACGCCTCGGCCAGCGGCTCGGCGAACCCGCGCCAGTGCCCGGGTGCCAGGTGCTGCGGTCCGAGCGCGCGCGCTGTCGCCGCGGTCAGCGGGATCTGCATGGCATCGGAAATGGCCTGGGCCAGCGCGATCGAATCATCGGCCACCTCGTCCAGCTTGAGCAGGCGGTGCGGGAAC
>DATHRJ010000147.1:0-1539 GCA_035465455.1 Lysobacter sp. | reverse complement strand
CGCGAGGACTCGGTGCTCAATGCGACCGGCATCCGCGAGTTAAGGCGCAAGCCGGTGTTCACCACCCCGAACTATTTCCCGCCGCAGGATTTCCAGCCGCACGACCGCGAGGACGAGTCGTCGCGCGCCGATTCGATCGGGGAAGCCGGCGAGCCGCAGCACTGCTACGTGTGCAAGCAGAAGTACACCGCGATCCACCACTTCTACGACCAGCTGTGCCCCAGCTGCGCGCAGTTCAATTACGCCAAGCGCACCGAGCTTGCCGACCTCAGCGGCCGCGTCGCGCTGCTGACCGGCGGCCGGGTCAAGATCGGCTACCAGGCCGGGCTCAAGCTGCTGCGCTGTGGCGCCGAGTTGATCGTGACCACGCGCTTCCCGCGCGATTCGGCCGCCCGGTATGCGGCCGAGCCGGATTTCGGCGCCTGGGGCCACCGCTTGCAGGTGTATGGCCTCGACCTGCGCCACACCCCGAGCGTGGAGGCGTTCTGCAGTGAGTTGCTGGCCACCCGCGAGCGCCTGGACTTCATCATCAACAACGCCTGCCAGACCGTGCGCCGTCCGCCGGAGTTCTATGCGCACATGATGGACGGCGAGACCGCCGCGCTGCAGGACACGCCCGAGATCGGGCGCCAGCTGGTCGGCCATTCCGAAGGCCTGCGCGGCTCGCGCCTGCTGCCGGTCGAAGGCGATTCGGCGCTCGCGCACGTGGCAGACGGCGATGCGCCGGGGCTGACCCGCGCCGCGGAGTTGTCGCAGATCGCGTTGCTGCCGGACGAACTGGTCGGGCAACGGCACCTGTTCCCCGAGGGCCGGCTCGACCAGGACCTGCAGCAGGTCGACCTGCGCGGGCGCAATTCCTGGCGGCTGCTGATGGCCGAGGTGCCGTCGGTGGAACTGCTCGAGGTGCAGCTGGTCAACGCGGTCGCGCCGTTCATCATCAACGCGCGGCTCAAGCCGCTGATGCTGCGCACCGCCAATCGCGACAAGCACATCGTCAACGTGTCGGCGGTCGAGGGCCAGTTCTACCGCAACTTCAAGACCACGCGGCACCCGCACACCAACATGGCCAAGGCCGCGCTCAACATGATGACGCGCACTGCCGCGGCCGATTACCACGGCGACGGCATCCACATGAACAGCGTCGACACCGGCTGGGTGACCGACGAGGATCCGGCCGAGCTCGCCGAGCGCAAGGTGATCGAGGAACGCTTCCATCCGCCGCTGGACATCGTCGACGGCGCCGCGCGCATCGTCGATCCGATCATCGCCGGCCTCAACAGCGGCGAACACGTGTGGGGCCAGTTTCTCAAGGACTACCGCCCGACCGACTGGTAGCGGTCCACGCGAGGGGTGCGTGGCTTCGTGCGTGCACGGACGGCACCGTCGGTCGCCGGCCGCGCGCGACCCGTGTCGCCAGCGGCGCGCGCCTTACTGGACGGTGTCGCGGATGAACCGGCGAATGCAAAGTGGAGCATGCGGCTTTTTTCGCCGGCGCTTAACCGCCGCGGCGGATAGTGCGGTGGGCCAGCGCGACCTGCG
>DATHRJ010000146.1:0-5844 GCA_035465455.1 Lysobacter sp. | reverse complement strand
GGCGCGGTGATGTAATGGCAAAGCAAAGCTAATGAAAAACGGGCCGGTTTCCCGGCCCGTTCCAGTGCCACTGCCTACGTGCCTAGGCGCCGGCAGCGCACAAGGCGGTACCGCGATCAGTGCAGCGTGCTGCCGAATTCGCGTACTTCGCGGTCGGCGCGTTCGCGGTTCCAGCCGTACCTTTCCTGCAGCTTGCCGGACAGGTATTCGGCGTTGCCTTCGGCGACATCGAAATCGTCATCGGTCAAGTCGCCCCATTTGGCCTGGGCCTTGCCCTTGAGCTGATTCCACTTGCCGGCAATGATGTCCTGGTTCATAGATGGATCCTCTTTTGCGGAAGGAATGGGCAGTGCTGTGCACCGCCCCACCATCGTCGCAACGCGCGCATTCGCGCGGCATCACCGATTCGTTAGGACGCCATTGACGTTGACTGATCGAGCGTCCGCGTCCGCCATGCAAAAAAAGTGCAAAAAAAAAGGCCGGATTTCTCCGGCCTTTCGTGGATCTGGCGGACGTTGCCGATCAGCAACGACCATCCTTGCAGTCTTCGGCCTTGTCTTCGACCTTCTCGCCGACCTTCTGCACGTCCTTGCCGGCACCGGCCATCGTGTTGCACGCAGTCAGGGTGCTGATCGAGAAAAGGGACAGCAGCAACAGGGCAGTCAAACGCTTCATCTGGTTCTCCTAGGGGCTTGCGGACGGCATAACCGTGGGCCGCCATTGCGACCACACCGCATCAGACTCGACGGGGCGTGAAGCCCATGTGCAGCCGTCGCAACGACCACCGACTTCGCGTTTCCCGGGTTCACGTGCCTGCCGAGCGCCCGGATACCGTGGCGCCGGCACTGCTCAGTCGCGCATCAGCGTCGACTTCCCGAACAGGCTCTCGACGAGATCGACGACCAGGTTGGCGGTGGCGTTGCGCGCGTCCAGCACCGGGTTGAGTTCCATGATGTCCAGCGATGCCATGCGGCCGTTGTCGGCGATCATCTCCATCACCAGTTGCGCCTCGCGGTAGTTCGGTCCGCCCGGCACGGTGGTGCCCACGCCCGGCGCGATGCTCGGATCGAGGAAATCCACGTCGAAGCTGACGTGCAGGTGAGTGTTGGCGTCCACGCCTTCCAGGGCCTCTTCCATCACCCGCTTCATCCCGACCTCGTCGATGTAACGCATGTCGTAGATGTCGATGCCGTGTTGCTTGACCAGCCGCTTCTCGCCCTGGTCGACCGAACGGATGCCGATCTGGCGGATGTCCTGCGCGTTCATCGCCGGCGCTTCGCCGGAAAGATGGGTCAACTCGCGAGGTCCCAGCCCGCACAGGCACGCGACCGGCATGCCATGGATGTTGCCCGACGGAGTGACGCCGCTGGTGTTGAAGTCGGCGTGCGCGTCCAGCCACAGCACCCGCAACTGCTTGCCGGTTTCGCGGCAGTGGCGCGCGACCGCGGTGATCGAGCCCAGTCCCAGGCAATGATCGCCGCCAAGCAGGATCGGCAGGCGCCCCTCGCGCAATTCCGCCGCCATCGCCTCCATCACCAGGCGGTTCCATTCGGTGACTTCGGCAAGGTGGCGATAGCCGTCGACCGGCCCCTGCCACGGGTTTGTGGGCCCGCCGAGGTTGCCGCGATCGACCACGTCGACTCCACGCGCAGCGAGCGCCTCGCCAAACCCGGCAATGCGCAGCGCATCGGGCCCGAGTCTGGCGCCGCGATCGCCGGCGCCAATGTCGGTTGGCGCTCCAATCAACGACACGGCGGGATAGCTTCGGCTCATGCGTACGACTCCTGATGTGGTGCGGCTGTCGGCACCCCAAAATGACCCTAAGCGTTTGATTTAGGGTGATTGTTTATCAAGGGGTTGCGGGTTGTACCCCCGCAAATACCCCCACGTTGCGCCCGCTGGGGGCGTCTGGGCGTTCCTATTTCTCTCTACTTTAGGCGGGTCGGCGGGATCAGGCTAGGCCGTACCCCTCCGCCCCTCTCGATATCGGGCGTTTGTTTAACCCCTCGCGCGCCCGCGAGTACACGTCACTAAATGCCGGCAGACGTGGCCGGGGCAGCCATAGTCGGGCCAACGGTGCGAGGGATGGGCCAGCGGTGCGGATCGGCCAGCGCCAGGCCTTGTGCATCGCCCCCGGCCACACGGCAACGGCTCGATTGTTGCGATTTAGCAGGTCAAGCCACCATGCCCCGTGTGTGCCGATGGTCGGCCAGACCTTGGACGCCCCCCCGCCGCGATTGGGAAAAACTACGGATGAAGCACAGCTAGCGATTGCGCGCGGTTCGCTGCGACCCCAATCGCCGGGGCCTTGCAGGCGCCCCCTGGTGCCTATTCCGCCTTCACTTGTCCCGCGTGCGCGTGTGGAAAGGGGTTCAGGAGCATGACTAACTTGCGAGGCCGCTTACCTTGTGCCATAGAATGGAGCCGATGCAGAGTCAACCACTCAATGGCTAGACGGCGAATTTCCAAGCCAGCGAACAAGTTGGGGCCCGCTTCACTCCGGATCTCGGACAGCCTTCTCATGAGTGAGGCGTCGCGCGCGATCCTCAGTAGCAAGCTGAGCGAGTTGAGGCGAGGACATCGCTATCTGGCTCCAGTACCCGACCCCCCGTCCGCTCCAGACAGTTGGTTAGCAGGAACACTTCGCGCAAGAGTCGGGGCGAATGGGAGTGCCGCGCAGACTGCAGGCGCGTTATCGACGGTCCTGCGTGCCATTGACGTAGCGCTTGAACCCGCCCTTGGCAATAAGAGTGCCACGTTGTTCTACAAGCGCAGCCTGCTGCAAAACGTAGCGGCTCATCCTTGGCTGCTTGCTGCTCCGAAGGAGATTCACAAGAACGCCGAGCTGAAGGCTGTTGAAGGGCTCTTTTCGCAACAAAGTAGTGCCGACGCGATTGACGCGGGGACTGCCCTTCTCCAATCAATCTACGCCCTGCTCGTGGACGTGGCCGGAGAATCACTTACGGAGCGATTATTACGGTCGGTCTGGGCAAACTATGTACCCACAGAGGGGCGCTGACGGCTTCATCAGGCCCCCGGGCCGGGACGCGTCGGGACGTTAGGCAACAACAAACCCCGTATTGGCTGGATTTGTGGCCTTTCGCTGCGATGACCTGGGAAGGGGTGAAACGGTCATTTGGTGCCGGCTGTCGGAATCGAACCGACGACCTACTGATTACAAATCAGTTGCTCTACCAACTGAGCTAAGCCGGCGTGGCCCCATTCTAGCGTGCGCGCGTGCGCAGGGCCCTTCGCAGGCCGCGCGGGCGCACGGCAGCAACCGGCTCAGGGCCAGGTGGCGCAATCGAATTCGCGTGCCTCGACGGCGGCGGCAAGCGGACCCAGGCGTGGCGCGTCCGCGGGTCGCGCGGCCACGTCCAGCCAATGGCTGACCGGGCCGCTACCGATCGGCTCGGCGCGTGCCGGGAAGCCTGCTGCCACGAGGGCGGCGGCGTGCCGCCGTGCGGGGGCCTCGCTCGCGAACCGCCCCAGCGCGAGCGAATTGGCGTCGCGGCCTTCGCGCACCACGAACCGGTCGCTGAAGCCCGCGGCGGCGACACGCGCGGAGACGGCTTCGACCTCTTCCGCGCTCGGATATGGCGGCAACCATACTTTCCAGCCGCGAGGCGGGCCGGCGGCGACTTCGCGGATGCGCACGCGCGCGCTCAAGGATCGCACCCGCTCCCGCGCCTGGGCGGCGGCTTCGGCGCTGGCGAACGGCCCATAGCTCACGCACAGCCCGGGCAATCCGACGGGTGCCGGTGCCGGCACTGCGGCCGCCGCTGGACCGGGACGGGACTCGTCGACCAGCTCCAGCGACGGCACCGGCGATGGCGCCGCCACCGGCACGGGCTCGGGCGACGGCCGGGTCAGCCACCACGTGGCAACGCCAATGTTCAGTACCAGCAGCAGGACGATCAGGGCGCGGATCAGCATCGGGGGATTGTAGCCAGCTACCCGGCGCGCGACTCGGCGCGGGCCCAGATCGCCATGCCGTCGAGTACCAGGTCCGGGCTGCAGCGCGCCCCGGGCAGCTGCGGCAGCAGCGCCTCGGCGCCTCCACCGTGCAGGTGCACGGTCGGCAGTTCACCCAGTCTCGAACGCGCCGCTTGAAGGCTGCGCTCGATCAGCCCCAGCGCGGCGCCCTCGCATCCGCCGGCCAGGGCGTCGGCGGTGTTGTCGGCGAACTGGCGATACCCGCCCTCGTGCAGCGGCAACTGCGGTGCGCGCGCATGCAGTGCCTCGCGCATCGTCGTCGGCGAAGGCGCGATGAGGCCGCCGTGGTGCTGGCCATCGCGGTCCAGCAGGTCGATCGTCAGCGCCGTGCCGACGCCGCAGACGAGCGCCGCCGCACTGCTGTCCGCGTGGACGGCGAGCATCGCCAGGAAGCGGTCGACCCCGAGCTGCCGCGGCTGCGGGTAGCCGACGGTGACGCCGCCGAAGCGGGGCAAGGTCGTCGCCAGCGAGATCCGCTCGCAGCGCGATGCCAGCGCATCGAGCACGGCCGCGCGCAGCTCGCCGCGCACGACGCTGGCGAGGTAGGCCGCCTCGATCCGCGCGGGCAGCACCTGCGCCATCGCGGCGGCGACGTCGGTGTCGCGGTGCGAGATCGCGATCGCCGCGCCGCGGCTGCCGTCGGCTTCCAGCGGTGCGCACTTGAGCCGGGTGTTGCCCAGGTCGAACAGCCAGGTGCTCAATCGACATCTCCCGAGTGGCGGCGCACGCTGACTTCGCCGGAATGGACCTGGTGTTCGCGACCGTCGTCGCTGCGTATGCGCAATGCACCATCGGCCGCCAGGCCCAACGCGACCCCGCGGTGCGAAGTGGAGGTCCCATGCAGCATGACCGGTTGCATCGCCAGCGCATCCAGTGCGGCGTAGCGCGACAGGAAGGGGGCAAGTCCACCGAGGTCGAACTCGTCCAGCGCCGGCAACCAGCGCGCCAGCACTGCGGCCGCCAGCGCGCTGCGCGACGGCAGCGGGCGCCCCTGCGCCAACTGCGCCAGGTCGCACCACGGTTGATCGATGGCGGCCGCGGCCGCCGCCGGCATCCGCACGTTGAGGCCCAGCCCGACCACCGCGCGCACCGGCCCGGCGTGTTCGCCGCCGCCCTCGACCAGCAGGCCGCCGAGCTTGCGCAGCCCCCCGCCCCCGGCCGCCACGATGTCGTTGGGCCACTTGAGCCGGACTTCGGTGAAGCCGAGCTCATGCAGCGCCTCCACGCTGGCGATGCCCGCGACCAGGCTGAGTCCACCCAGGCGGGCAAGCCCCCCGGCGAAGCTGCGCGACAGCGACAGGTACAGGTGCGCGGCCAGTGGCGACGCCCAGGCACGGCCGCGGCGACCGCGCCCGGCAGTCTGGCGCTCTGCCAGCAGCGCGGTCGCCATGCCATCGGCCGCGGCCGGCCTGCGCAGCAGTTCGCTGTTGCTCGAGTCGATCGACCAGGCCACCTCCAGCGACGCCAGGCGTGCCCGCGCGGTCGACGGCAGCGCGGGAATGATCGCGCCGCTGTCGAGCAGTTCCAGCGGCTGCGCCAGCACGTAGCCGCTTCCTGGACTGGCATCGATCGCCACCCCCGCCTCGCGCAGCGCTTGGATCCGCTTCCATACCCCCGCGCGGCTCAGTCCGCTGGCGCGCGCGAGCGCATCACCGGAAACCGGGCCGGCGATCAGCCTGGCCAGCAGCGCACGTTCGTCGATCATCTGCGGCGCCAGCGGTGCAGCCGCCGCGCCCGCGCGAACTGCGGCTCGGTGCCGCTCCACAGGCGCCACAGGTGCTGGCGCTGTGCCAGCGCCAGCAGCAGGACTGCGCCCCCCGCGAACCACAGCCGCGGCGGATCCGACCC
>DATHRJ010000145.1:0-8200 GCA_035465455.1 Lysobacter sp. | reverse complement strand
GGCCGCCCACGATGGGTTCAGGCCCTGGCGACCCGATGCGCCAACCGCGACCAACCTGTATCATTCCGCTCCATCCTTCCATCCGAATAAAGGGATATTGAGCCCGATGTCCAGCTACCTGTTCACTTCCGAATCCGTGTCCGAAGGTCATCCGGACAAGCTTGCCGACCAGATCTCCGATGCGGTGCTCGATGCGATCCTGAGCCAGGACAAGCGCGCGCGCGTCGCCTGCGAGACCATGGTCAAGACCGGCGTGGCGATCGTCGCGGGCGAAATCACCACCTCGGCATGGATCGACCTGGAAGCGGTGGCCCGCAAGGTCATCGTCGACATCGGCTACGACAGCTCCGACGTGGGCTTCGACGGCGCCACCTGCGGCGTGCTGAATCTCATCGGCAAGCAGTCCCCGGACATCGCCGCCGGCGTGGACGGCCTGGGCAAGAAGCAGAAGAAGCCCGAGGAACAGGGTGCCGGCGACCAGGGCCTGATGTTCGGTTACGCCTGCAACGAGGCGCCCGAGTTCATGCCGGCGCCGATCTACTACTCGCACCGCTTGGTCGAGCAGCAGGCCAGGGTGCGCAAGAACGGCAAGCTCGGCTGGCTGCGCCCGGACGCGAAGTCGCAGGTCACGCTGCGCTACGACAACGCGCACAACGTGGTCGGCCTGGACGCGGTGGTGCTGTCGACCCAGCATGATCCGGGCATCAAGCAGAAGGACCTGGTCGAGGGCGTGTACGAGCACATCCTGCGCCCGGTATTGCCGAAGGCGATGCTGGAGAAGCTGCCCAAGAGCAAGATCCACATCAACCCGACCGGCATTTTCGTGATCGGCGGACCGGTGGGCGACTGCGGCCTGACCGGTCGCAAGATCATCGTCGACACCTACGGCGGCATGGCCCGCCACGGCGGCGGCGCGTTCTCCGGCAAGGACCCGTCCAAGGTCGACCGCTCGGCCGCATACGCCGCGCGTTACGTCGCCAAGAACATCGTCGCCGCCGGCCTGGCCGACCGGTGCGAAGTGCAGGTCAGCTACGCGATCGGCGTGGCCGAGCCGACCTCGATCTCGGTGACCACGTTCGGCACCGGCAAGATCAGCGACGACAAGATCGAGAAGCTGATCCGCAAGCACTTCGACCTGCGTCCGTACGGCATCGTCAAGATGCTCGACCTGATCCACCCGATGTACCAGGCCACCGCCGCCTACGGGCACTTCGGCCGCAAGCCCAAGGCGGTCAAGTACACCGACAGCGCCGGCAAGCAGCACACCGCCACCGCGTTCTCGTGGGAGAAGACCGACAAGGCCGACGACCTGCGCAGGGATGCCGGGGTCAAGAAGTAAAGCGCGCGTCCGGCGCTCCCGTTGGCAAAGGCGGGTAGCCGAGCTTGCAGGACCAAACGGGCCGCCATCGCGGCCCGTTTTTCATTGTGCCGGGCGTCGCCTGCGCCGCCTGGCGCGAGGTGCTGCTCGAGGTCGTGTTCACCCGCCCCTCCCGGCAACCGGTAGAATGGTTGCCGGCCGAACCCGCAACGGGTCGCGCCACCACCCCGCCGAGGGGCGCTGCAAGCCCGGCCCGCCATGCGAGCAAGGGATCAGGCTCGGCGGGAGGCACTCCCAACCGCGCCCGATTGCTGCGAGCCATGCTCGCAAGAGTCCGCACGCAGTGCCGGCTCTCCTGATCGGAGCTACACCATGAACGCTGCCATGAAGACCTTCTCGACCGAGGGCGACTATAAAGTCGCCGACATCACCCTGGCCGATTTCGGCCGCAGGGAAATCGACATCGCCGAGCCGGAAATGCCCGGCCTGATGTCGATCCGCCAGAAGTACGCGCCCGAGCAGTCGCTTGCCGGCGTGCGCGTCACCGGTTCGCTGCACATGACCATCCAGACCGCGGTGCTGATCGAGACGCTGAAGGACCTCGGCGCCGACGTGCGCTGGGCATCGTGCAACATCTTCTCCACCCAGGACCACGCCGCCGCCGCGATCGCCGCGACCGGCACCCCGGTGTTCGCCTGGAAGGGCGAGTCGCTGGAGGAGTACTGGGACTGCACGCTCGACGCGCTGAGCTTCCCGGGCACCGGAGAAGACCAGTACCTCGGTCCGCAGCTGGTGGTCGACGATGGCGGCGACGTCACGTTGCTGATCCACAAGGGCTATGAGCTCGAGAATGGCAGCAAGTGGGTCGACGAGCCCGCGTCCTCGCACGAGGAGCAGGTGATCAAGAACCTGCTCAAGCGCGTCGCCAGCGAGCGTCCGGGCTTCTGGCACACGGTCGTGCGCGACTGGAAGGGCGTCTCGGAAGAGACCACCACCGGCGTGCATCGCCTGTACCAGATGGTCGAGGCCGGCAACCTGCTGGTGCCGGCGATCAACGTCAACGACTCGGTCACCACGAGCAAGTTCGACAACCTGTACGGCTGCCGCGAGTCGCTGGCCGACGGCCTCAAGCGCGCGATGGACGTGATGCTGGCGGGCAAGGTCGCGGTCGTGTGCGGCTACGGCGACGTGGGCAAGGGCTGCGCGCATTCGCTGCGCGCGTACGGCAGCCGCGTCGTGGTCACCGAGATCGACCCGATCAACGCGCTGCAGGCGTCGATGGAGGGTTTTGAGGTCAACACCGTCGAGAGCACGCTCGGTCGCGGCGACATCTACGTCACCACCACTGGCAACAAGGACGTGCTGACGCTCGAGCACCTGAGCCACATGAAGGACCAGGCGATCGTCTGCAACATCGGCCATTTCGACAACGAGATCCAGGTCGATGCGCTCAACGAGATGAAGGGCGTGACCCGGCTCAACATCAAGCCGCAGGTCGACAAGTACACGTTCGCCGACGGCCGCGCGATCTTCCTGCTGGCCGAGGGCCGCCTGGTCAACCTGGGCTGCGCCACCGGCCACCCGAGCTTCGTGATGTCCAACTCGTTCTCCAACCAGACGCTCGCGCAGATCGACCTGTGGGCGAACAAGGACACGTACGAGGCGAAGGTGTACATCCTGCCGAAGAAGCTCGACGAGGAAGTCGCGCGCCTGCACCTGGAGAAGATCGGGGTGAAGCTGACCACGCTGACCGATGCGCAGGCCGCGTACCTGGGTGTCGACAAGGACGGCCCGTACAAGCCGGAGCATTACCGCTACTGACGATTGCGGATCCATTCCGCGGTACTGAAAAACGGGCGCTTCGGCGCCCGTTTTTCTTGCGCGCCTGTTCCTGTTCGCTGCGCTGTCGGGGGATTGCGCGGCCTGGGGTTAATCCGCGCTGGTGGAAGGCGACGCGGCGCCTGGGTCCTCTCCGCTGGGGAGAGGGGCTGAAGTGAGGGGTGGGGTATCGGCTGGAACCCCACAGCCCTGCAACGCCCATCCGACCGGGCCGCGACCAGCTCTTCCAATCCATCGCGATGAAGCGATAGACTTGCACTCTCCCCAGAGTGGCGCGGCCGAGCAATGATCCCGATCAGCTTCGAGTTCTACCCGCCCAAGACCGACGAGCAGCGCGCGCAGCTCGACCGGACCGCCGCGAAACTCAAGTCGCGGGAACCGCAATACGTGTCCTGCACCTTCGGCGCCGGCGGCTCGACCCTGAGCTACACCCCGGAGACCGTGCAGCGACTGCATGAGCAACACGGACTGGAGGCTGCGCCGCACCTGTCCTGCGTCGGCGGCACCCGCGCCGAACTGGGTGAACTGCTCGAACGCTACAAGGCCATGGGCTGCCGCCGGATCGTCGCCCTGCGGGGCGACCTGCCATCGGGCATGGGTTACGCCGGCGACTTCCGCTACGCGACGCAACTGGTGGAATTCATTCGTCGCGAGCACGATGGCTTCTTCCATATCGAAGTCGGCTGCTATCCCGAATGCCATCCGCAAGCCGACGACGCGCTCGCCGATCTTCGCCACTTCAAGGCCAAGGTCGATGCCGGCGCCGACGGCGCGATCACCCAGTATTTCTACAACGCCGACGCTTATTTTCGCTTCGTCGACGATGTGCGCCGGCTCGGGGTGGATGTGCCGGTGGTACCGGGGATCATGCCGATCTCCAACTTCAGCCAGCTGCGGCGATTCTCCGAGGCATGCGGGGCGGAGATCCCGCGCTGGGTCAGCAAGCGCATGCTGGCGTACGGCGACGATGCCGAGGCGATCCGCGAATTCGCCGCCGACCTGGTGGCGGCGATGTGCCGGCGGCTGGTGGCCGGCGGAGCGCCCGGGCTGCACTTCTACACGTTGAATTTGACCAAACCCACGCTTAACGTACTCAGCCGAATCGGCTGATTCAGCCCCGGTTCTACGCAGGTTAGTCGACTGTTCAGCCCCACCAAAAAAAGTCAACGGCGCCTTGACAGCGGCCGGCGGAGCATGGCGTTACCCAGCCGCCCGAGCGCCGCGTCATGCAACCCATCCACCGCAAGTCTCTCCCTAGCGTCGCGCGGCGACCGCCCGGCGGAATCGCCGGGGACGTGCGCAGCAACCAGCCCTGCGCGCCGCTGATCTGGACCGGTCTCGCGCTCGCCGCGCTGCTGGCAGCCACGTTGTTGTCGCTGATGCCGGTGGCGCACGCGGCTGCCGGAATCCAGCGGTGCGTCGACGCTGATGGCACCCCGATCTACACCGACAAGCCGTGCGCGGTCTTCAACGCGCAGCGCACGCCGATTTCCGGCGAACTGCTTGCCCGGATCGCCCGCGAGCGGGCCGCGAACGGGCTGGATCGCGGCGATTTCGACGGTACTCCGCGCGCGACCCCGGCCATCGCCCGTCGCTCCGCCGCCAGCGGCTGCGCGCGCACCCCGACACAGCTGACGATGGACCTGCAAGGCGCCTGGGCGCTGGGCGATGTCAACCGCATCGCCGAGAGCTACCACTGGGTCGGCCTGCGTCATGGCAGCGGCCAGCAGATCCTGGGACAGCTGGAACGCATGGCAACGCAACCGCTGCTGGAGGCGGAGTATTTCGACGCGAGCATCGGCAGCGGCGCGCTGCAGCTCGCCGATGCCAGCGCCGGTGGCAGCGGCGCAGCCGGCATCCTGCAGGTGACGTTGGGCGATGGCGACACGCAGAGCTTCCAGGACTTCGACGTGGAGCGGTATCGCGGCTGCTACTTCATCCGCTTCTGATTGCATCGCGTTCTGATTGGATCGCGCAGATTGGACCGCCCTGCGTCGTCCGCCGCCTGGCGCTGCAGCCCGCCGAAGCACGACCCCAGCTGTACACCACGCCTGCCGCGCGACGAGCGCACTTCACCTGCGGTGGAAGCGCCGTTAGTCTCGTGGCATGTCGAAGTTCGCAACCGCTGCCCCGTGCGCAAACCTGGTGCTGCTTGCGTGCGTGCTCGCCACCATCGCGCCGTGGCCGTTCCCGGCAGCGGCGCAGGTCAATCGGTGCATGACCGCCGACGGGATCGCGCTCTATACCGACCGGCGCTGCACGGACGTGGGCGCGGTGCCGGGGCCCGTGCGCACGGATCGCTCCGGCAGCGGCCGCATCCACCGCGGTGGCTGCGCGCGCAACCTGCAGGACCTGGTGTACGAGATGACCAGTGCGATCGACAGCGGCGACGTCAACCGCCTCGCTTCGGTCTATCACTGGACCGGGATGTCGGGATCGGCAGGGTACGCGGTGATGGCGCGCCTGGGCGCGGTCGTGCAGCGGCCGCTGGTCGACATCATTCCGGTGATGCCGGCCGGGCCGGAAGGCGAGGACGGCTGGCTGTATCCCCAGACCACGGTCCAGAGCATGCCGGTGGCGTTGCGCGTGGAGCAGACCCTCGCCAACGGCAGCACCCCTTCGCGCACGGTGTTCGGCATGCACCGGCATTTCGGCTGCTACTGGATCCGCGGCTGAGTCGCCAAGCGGCAGACCCGCACGCCACCGCTGGGACACGCGGCGCCCGCGAGGCACAATGACCGCCTTCCTCCTGCGGACGACCCGATGCAATACCCCGAATGGATCTGGCACAACGGCGCGATCAAGCGCTGGGCCGAGGCGACCACGCACGTGATGTCGCACGCGTTGCACTACGGCTCGTCGGTATTCGAGGGCATCCGCAGCTACGACACCTCGGTCGCCGGCCGCGCCAACGGCGCGGCGATCTTCCGCCTGACGGACCACACCACGCGCCTGTTCGCCTCGGCGAAGATCTACGACATGCCGATGCCGTACACGGTCGCGCAGGTCAACGCCGCCTGCCGCGAAGTGGTCCTCAAGAATGGCCTGAGCAAGGCCTACCTGCGGCCGATCGCGTACCGCGGACTCGGCGGTTTTGGCCTGTCGGCCGACACCCCGACGGACATGTCGGTGGCCGCGTGGCACATGGGCCCGTACCTCGGCGAGGGCGTGCTGGAGGCAGGCATCGATGCCTGCGTGTCGAGCTGGCAGCGCTTCGCCCCCAATACCCTGCCGGCCGTCGCCAAGGCCGGCGGCAATTACCTCTCGGGCCAGCTGGTCGCGCGCGAGGCGCGCCGACTGGGCTTCGGCGAGGGCATCGCGCTGGCTTCCACCGGGCTGCTGAGCGAGGGCGCCGGCGAAAACCTGTTCCTGGTGTTCAACGGCGCGCTGCACACGACCCCGGTCAGCGCCGCGCTGCTCAACGGCCTGACCCGCGACTCGATCATCAAGCTCGCGCGCGATGTCGGGATCGAGGTGCGCGAACACGACCTGCCGCGCGAATACCTGTACCTGTGCGACGAATTGTTCATGTGCGGCACCGCGGCGGAAATCACCCCGATCCGTTCGGTCGACGGCCGCCAGGTCGGCACCGGCAAGCCCGGCCCGGTGACCCTGCGGATGCAGGAACTGTTCTTCGGGCTGTTCGACGGCACCACGGCGGACAAGTACGGCTGGCTGGAGCCGCTGGAGGCCTGACCACCGCCGCAGCCGCATGGGGCTGCCTGCGAACGCCTTGCTTCGGTTCGGGCAGTGCTACTGGCGCTGCCCGAACCGCAAGGTCGCGACCACGCCCTGGATTTCGCCCGGCACCACCTGCACGTTCCAGTCGTAGAGGTCGCACAGCCGGCGCACGATCGACAGGCCGATGCCACCGCCCTGCGAGTGGCCGGCATGGGTGCCGCGGTAGCCACGCTCGAACAGCTTCGCCGCGTCCTCGGGGCTCAGCCCCGGGCCGGAGTCGATTACCTCGACCGCCTGCGGCAGCAGCCGCACGATCACCTCGCCACTGTTGGTGTACTTGACCGCGTTGCCGATCAGGTTGCCCAGCGCCACCGCCACGGCCGCCTCCGGTGCATCCACCACCAACCCGCGTTCGCCTTCCAGGCGCAGCGCCAGCGGTTTGCCCGCGAGCTGGGTGCGGTGCACCTCGATCAGCTGCTCGGCGAGCCGCGCCACGTCGGTCTCACCGTGGCCGCGTTCGTTGCGCGACAGCAGCAGCAGCGAACTGATCAGGTCGGTGCATTGCTGCTCGGCGCGCTCGATGCGCAGCAGGCGGCTGCGGGTCTTGTCGTCCAGGTCGGGCTTGGACAACAGCAGTTCGACGGCGCCGCGGATCACCGCCAGCGGGGTGCGAAGCTCGTGGCTGACATCGGCGTTGAACTCGCGATCGCGCTGCACCACGTGCGTGAGCCGCATGGAATAGTCGTCCAGCGCCTCGGCGAGCTGACCGACTTCGTCGTCGGGAAAATGCGGCGCCAGCGCCTCGGGATCGGCGTTGCGCCCGGACTGTTTCAGCCGCCTGGCGAGATCCGATACCGGACTCATCACGCGCGAGGCCGCCCACCAGCCGACCAGTAGCGACAACAGGGTGAACACGATCACCGCGCTGTAGATCGCCCGGTTGAACTGCTCCTCGCCGCGCGTGGCCTGCGACATGTCGTAGGCCAGGAAAAACCATTCCTGCGGCGTCTTGCGCACCGCCAGCTTGTACGAATATGGCGAGCCATTTTCGTCGATGCCCGAGATGTTGTGGATGCCGTCCGGCAGTTCGTACCAGTCGGGCTCCTCCTGACGCAGCGCGTCGAAGCGGTCGGCGGTCACCAGCCGCGCATACATCTGCTGCACCTGGATTTCCGGGTTCACCTCGGGCGTGGAGTAGTACTGCCGCGCGTACTCGTCGATGTTGCGGCTCATCAGGTCGACGATGAGTTGCTCTTCGACCCGGTTACGGGTCCAGTTGGTCGCAAACGCAAACAGCGCCGTCAGGCCGAAGCCCAGCAGCACGAACGCCAGGATGATGCGGCTGCGAAGCCGGCGGCGGTA
>DATHRJ010000144.1:0-12326 GCA_035465455.1 Lysobacter sp. | reverse complement strand
CTTTCCCGGCACGGACTATCGGTCAACGTGACCTCGATCCCGCGCGAGGGCCAGGCCACCGGCGAGGCCATCCTGCGCTTCGCCAGCCTGACCGGAGCGCAACTGATCGTGGCCGGCGGTTTCGGCCATTCGCGCGCCCGGCAGATGGTCTTCGGCGGCGTCACCCGCAGCCTGTTCCAGCACTCCACGGTGCCGGTGCTGTTATCGCATTGAGCGTGTAGCGACCCGCTGCAGCTCCGCTAGCATGGCGGTTGCGGTTGCGGTTGCGGTTGCCGGTCTCGGTCGGCCGCCGCCGTTGCCGTTGCCGTTGCCTTTGTCCCCAATCTCCAACCGCCAGCCATCGATCCAGACCCGTAGGGCGGCGGCCATGGATGCCCGCCGGTTTCTGATCGAGCCATGGATGGCGAGTCGGAAACTCCGCGCAGTACTCGGCCTGCAACGGGAGGTGTGTCGGGGAGGGGCCTTTCTTTGGTTACTTTCTTTGGCCCCACCAAAGAAAGTAACCCGCCTTCAGGCGGAAGCACTTGCAGTTGCCTGCATTGCAAACGGGATTGCAAAGAGCAGATCGAGGCCAATTCCACGACGGGTTGACACCGTTGGGCCATCACTTCTCGACGAACGCGCGCTCATAGACATAGTCGCCCGCTACGCCAATCCGCGGCGCCGCGCTGAAACCGCGCGCATCCAGCAGCGTGCGGAAATCGGCAAGCATCTGAGGGCTCCCGCAGATCATCGCCCGGTCGCGTCCGGGATCCAGCGGCTCGATCCCGAGCTGCTGCATCATCCTCCCGCTGTCCATCATCTCGGTCAGGCGGCCGCGCTGGTCGCGTCCTTCGAACACGAAATCCTCGCGCGTAACCGCCGGGTAATACTGCAATTGCGCGGCGATCTGCTCGCCGAGGAACTCGTGGCGCGGCAGCTCGTTGACGATGTAGTCGCGGTAAGCAAGGTCGCGCGCATGGCGCACGCCATGGGCGAGGATCACCCGGTCGAAGCGCTCGTAGGTGGCGGGGTCCTTGATCACCGCCAGCCACGGCGCGAAGCCGGTGCCGGTGCCGAGCAGATACAGGTTGCGTCCCGGATGCAGGTCGTGGATCAGCAGGGTGCCGGTCGGCTTGCGCCCGATCAGCACCTGGTCGCCGGGCTGGATGTGGCACAGCCGCGACGTCAGCGGACCATCGGGCACCTTGATGCTGAAGAACTCGAGCTGCTCCTCCCAGTTGGCGCTGGCGATCGAATACGCACGCAGCAGCGGGCGACGCGAGCCGTCGGGTTGTTCGACCTGCAGGCCGATCATCACGAACTGGCCGTTGTCGAAGCGGAAGCCGTTGTCGCGGGTGGTGGTGAAACTGAAGTAGTCGTCCGTCCAGTGACGGACGTCCAGCACGGTTTCGGTGCCGAAGGCAGAGGACATGGGGGCGGATGCAGCGAGCGGGGTGCGCATTTTAGCCGACTGCGCAGGTCGCCATCGATCAGGTCGGTGCCGGGCCGGCTTCCACCGCGCTGTCCAGCGCCGCCTCGCCAAGCTCCGGACGCTGCTGGTCGCGCCGCACCTCGGCTGCGACCTGCGCTACCGCCTCCGGGGCGATCAGGCCCAGGCCCGCGGCGTGCTCGGCGATCGCGAGGCTGTCGCGGGCGCGCAGCATCGGCACCGACGTGCCCGCGACCCGCTCGATGAAGCCGTCGACCTTGAGGTCGTACGGCGAATCCGCTTCGGGATCGACGTCGCGAATGTAGATCGCAGCGATGCGGTCGCCGAAGCTGCGCGCCGCCTCGGCATACAATTCGGCGTCGGCCTGCCCCGAGTCGCCCATCAGCACCCAGCGCAACTGCGGGAAACGCTCGATCAGCATCCGCGTCCGCTCGAGCTTGTGCTCATGTCCCGGGGTTGCGATGAACTTGCCCGGATCCGTACCGTAATCGCGCAGGAAGAGCGGCCCGCATGGAATCGCGTTGAGCTCCATGAAATCCTCTAGCAGGTCGTACATGTTCCATGGCGAGCTTGAGACGTAGAAGATCGGGTGGCACCCGCTGCCGTCGGCTCCATGCTGCAGCGCCTGGTAGAGCTTGGCCACGCCATCGAGCGGTTTGCGCGTGCGCGCGTTGTGCAGGAAGGTCAGCTGGGCGGCGGTCTTCCAACTGGTGATGCCGGTATGCAGCACGGTGTCGTCGATGTCGGATATCAGCCCGAACCCCGCGTCTTCGCCCACCTGCAGCAACGGCTGTGGCGTGGCCAGGGTGCCGTCGTGCAGCGACACCATCGCGTTGTCCCACAGCTGGTCACTGGGTGCCGCGGTGGTGCTCGGCGCGGCGGTGTAGTAGCCCTCGTGGTCGCTGAGCGTGTCGACCTGCGCATCGCGAAACCGGACCCTGATCGCCACTCCGGGCACTTCCCTGCTGTCGAAGCGGCGGTAGGTATTGAGCAGGTTGTCCCACCAGCCGTCGGTGTCCAGCGGGCCACCTTGCGGCGCCTCGGCCAGTACGCGGCCGAACAGCTCGGCACCGCGCGCATCGGCGTAGCCGCGGTACGCGGCGAAGTGGCGCGGCAGGTTGCGGCCCATGCGCGCGTCGAAGCGGCGCCATGCGGCATCCAGCAGGTCGTCGGTGTCTATCGCGGCGTTCTCAAGGCGCTGTCGAACGGCGGTCGGCCAGCGGGTCGGGGCTTCGGTCATGGAGAGAACGCCTGTGGACGAAGGCCTGCAGTGTCGACGCAGTCGCGGCAATCCGGCGTGAGCGGGCGACAATACCGCCTGATTCGGCGGCGCCCCGCGGCATCATCCAGTATGAGCCGCCAGGGGAGTCTAATGGCCTGGTGCCAGGCAGACGACAGCCACCAGTGGACCGGTCAACCGAAATCGAAGGGCTACGCAGCGGCACGCGCTGGTGGCGCGTCGGTGCGCTGCTGGCGATCATCGCGGCGGGCGCGATGGCGCTGTCGCTGGACGCGATCCACGAGCCTTTGCTGGGCCTGTTGAACGCTGCCGGCCCGGTCATTGCCGCGCACCCACGGCTGGGTGCGGTGGTGTTCGTGGCGATGTCGGCGGTATCGGCGATGCTCGCGTTCTTTTCCAGTGCGGTGCTGGTACCGGTGGCCCTCATGGTTTGGGACCGGTGGATCACCATCGCGCTGCTGTGGCTGGGCTGGCTGCTGGGCGGAGTGCTGGCCTACGGTATTGGCCGGGCTCTGGGGCGGCCGTTGCTGAACACCGTCGGCTCGGCGCGGCTGATCGCCTTCTATCAGCGCCGGGTGTCGGCGGGCATGCGCTTCCCGACGGTACTGCTGCTGCAGTTCGCGCTGCCGTCGGAGATTCCGGGCTACCTGCTGGGGATCCTGCGCGTTCGGTTTCGCGTCTATCTCGCCGCACTGGCCCTGGTGGAACTGCCGTATGCGGTCGGCACGGTGCTGCTGGGCGAGAGCATCGTGCAGCAGCGCGCCGGCTGGCTGCTGGTGCTGGGAGCAGCGGGGGTCGGTGTCACCGTGCTTGCGGCGTATCTGTTGCGCCGGCGTCTCGGCCGGGCGACGCGTACGGCCGAAGCACCGGCCGCGACGCATGAGCAGGACGCCGACGCCTAGCGCGGACCACGCTCCTCGTGCGGCTTGGCCTTGCGGTCGCGGAGCATCGCGCTGATCACGATCATCAGGCCCAGTGCGGCGCCGACCAGGAACAGCACCAGCGCGATCGCGGGGTAGCCGAGCAGACGCGGTCCGGCGTCCACGCGCATCAGCAGCGCCGACGCCAGGATCAGCGACGCGGTGATGATGCCCGCCGAGATGCGGTTGGCGATCTTCTGCAGGGCCTCCAGCATGCGCGAGTCCTCCAGGCCGATCAGGCGCACCTGCAGGCGGTTGTCGGCCAGCAGCGACAGCACGTCGGCCACCTTGCGCGGCGCCTCGCGCAGCAGGCGCTGCAGCTCCATCATCTCGCCCGCCAGTCCAGCCGGCGACAGCGACTTGCGCAGGCGCGCGCGCATCACGTGCTCCAGGTGCGCCTCGACAACCTGCTTCGGATCCATCGTCGGGTCCAGCGCATTGCACACGCTCTCGAGGTTCAGCAGGGTCTTGCCCAGCAGGCTGAGCTCCGGCGGTGTCCGCAGGCCGCAGGCCGCTCCGATCCGGGTCAGTTCCAGCACCAGCCGACCCTCGGACAAACCATGCGAGTTGCTGCGGACGCTGCGATGGGCGGCGTAGCGCGACACCAGTTGGCCCACTTCGCGCAGATAGAGCTCCTCGTCGAAATCCTCGAGCCGGGTGCCCATCGCGATCGCCTCGCCGGCGACCTCCTCGCCGCGGCCGTCGACGGCGGCGAACAGCAGCTTGAGCAGGCGATCGCGCTGGCGCGGTGGCACGTGCGCGACCATGCCCAGGTCGAAGATCGCCAGCCGCCCGTCGTCAGTCACCAATAGGTTGCCCGGGTGCGGGTCGGCGTGGATCTCGCCGTGCACGAACGCCTGGTCCAGGTAGCCGCGCATGAGCGCGCTGGCGAGGTGGCCCAAGGGCTGTTCGGTGCGCCGGACCCCGCTGATCTCAGTGACCTTGGTCCCGTTGACCAGGTCCATCGTCAGCACCTTCGCCCGCGTGAGGTCCCATACCGGACTGGGCACCACCAGTTCGGGGTACTCCCGGAAATGCTCGCCGAAGCGGTCCAGGTTCTCGGCCTCGACCCGGTAATCGAGCTCGGCCAGCAGGGTCTTGCGGAACTCGTGCACCCAGTCGGCAAAGTGCATGCGCTGACCGAGCGCGGTTGCCTGATCGACCTTGCCGACGATGTTGGCCAGGATGTCCAGATCGCCGTGGATCTGCTCCACGATGTTGGGCCGCTGCACCTTCACCGCGACCTGGCGTCCGTCGCGCAACTTGGCGCGGTGCACCTGGGCGAGCGAGGCGCTGCCGATCGGCGCCGGGTCGAACTCGGAAAAGACGCGATTGATCCGGACGCCCAGCTCGTCCTCGACGATTTTCTGGATATCCGCGAACGCCACCGGCGCGACGTCGTCCTGCATCCGTTCCAGGGCCAGGAGGTACTCCGACGGCACCATGTCGGGCCGGGTCGACAGCGATTGACCAATCTTCACGAAAGTCGGGCCGAGTGCCTCCAGGTCGGTGACGAATTCCTCGGGCCTGCCGGAGACGGGCTCACTGGTGGCGGTACCTGTCGGCACTTCCTCCATGTCCAGCCCACCGAACACACCCGCGTGGCGATACTTGAGGAGGAACCCGAGGATGCGGGCGCTGCGGGCCACGCCACTCTCGGCAGTCTCCGTGTCCGCGGCAGGCGCGTGCGTCTCGTGCGCGGAGTTGGGGCTGGGGTGATTCATCGGATTCTCCACAGGGGTCCCGGAAGCCTAGTGGGTGGCATGTCAAAGGGGGTTTCACCCCCGTGCGGGCAATCTGCCGCCATGACCGCGCAGGCCCCGACGCTATGGACGATCGGCCACTCGACGAGGGAGTGGCCGGTGTTCGTGGCGATGCTGCAGGAAGCCCGCATCGAGGCTCTCGCCGACGTGCGCCGGTTTGCGGGGTCGCGCCGCCACCCACAGTTTCACGGGCAGGCGATGGCGGAAGCGCTGCCGCGGGAGGGGATCGGGTACCTGCCGATGCCGGAACTCGGCGGGCGCCGCGCGCCGAGGGCGGACACGCGCAACACGGCCTGGCGCAACAAGGGTTTTCGCGGCTATGCCGATTACATGGAAACCCCGCAGTGGCAGGCGGCGCGCGATCGGCTCATGCAGTTGGCCCTGTCGAGGCGCACCGCGGTGATGTGCGCCGAGGCCTTGTGGTGGCAGTGTCACCGCGGCCTGATCGCCGACTCGCTGAAGGCGCGTGGGTGGGCGGTGATCCACCTGCAGGCACCCGGACGCAGCGAGGAGCATCCCTATACCGCGGCAGCCCGCATCGTCGATGGTGACCTGCTGTATTCGGAGCCGGTCGCCGCCCATCCGCAGGCCCGTTTGTTTCCCGGCGACCAATAGCGGTTTCCTGCCCTTGCGGCCGTCTTGCTGCTGAGGGGCCGGCACGACCACGTTACAATCCGCCCGCAATCCCCCGGAGCCTCTGCAAGCGGCTGCGGCGCTCACTTGCCGCCGCGCCTGTCGCTGTGCCCACGCCACCCTGACCCATGGGCGGGTCTGTCTTTGTGCGTCGTCCGGCAATCGCTGAGGCGCAGGAGTTGTTGTCTTGATCAGTTTTCCCCAGCTGCGCCAGGACTGGCTCGGCAACATCCGCGGCGACACGCTTTCGGGCCTGGTGGTCGCACTGGCACTGATTCCCGAGGCGATCGCGTTCTCGATCATCGCCGGCGTCGATCCCACGGTCGGCCTGTACGCATCGTTCTGCATCGCGGTGGTGATCTCGTTCACCGGCGGCCGTCCGGGGATGATCTCAGCCGCGACCGGCGCGATGGCGCTGGTGATGGTCGACCTGGTGCGCGACCACGGCCTGCAGTACCTGCTGGTGGCGACCCTGCTGACGGGCGTGCTGCAGATCGCCGCCGGGGTGATGAAACTGCCGGCACTGATGCGCTTCGTCTCGCGCTCGGTGATCACCGGCTTCGTCAATGCGCTGGCGATCCTGATCTTCATGGCGCAGTTGCCCGAGTTGATCGGGGTGGCGTGGGCTGTCTATCCGATGGTCGCCGCGGGCCTGGGCATCATCTACCTGTTCCCGTACCTCACCCGCGCGGTGCCGTCGCCGCTGGTGGCGATCGTGGTGCTGACGGCGGTGGCGCTGTGGCTGGGGCTGGACATCCGCAACGTGGGCGACATGGGCGAACTGCCCGACAGCCTGCCCATGTTCCTGTTGCCGCAGGTGCCCATCGCGCTGGAAACGCTGTGGATCGTGCTGCCGGTGTCGGCGACGCTGGCGGTGGTCGGCCTGCTAGAGTCGATGCTGACCGCACAGATCGTCGACGACCTGACCGACACCCCAAGCGACAAGAACCGCGAAGCTCGCGGGCAGGGCATCGCCAACATCGCCGCGGGTTTCCTGGGTGGCATGGCCGGTTGCGCGATGATCGGGCAGTCGGTGATCAACGTGAAGTCCGGGGGCCGTGGCCGCCTTTCGGCGCTGGTGGCCGGCGTGTTCCTGTTGCTGCTGGTCGTGTTCGCCGGTCCATGGGTGCGGCAGATCCCGATGGCGGCGCTGGTCGCGGTGATGATCATGGTCTCGATCGGCACCTTCAGCTGGGCTTCGATCCGCGACCTGCGTAGCTATCCCAAAAGCTCCAACGTGGTGATGATCGCGACCGTGCTGGTCACGGTGTTCACCCACGACCTCGCCAAGGGTGTACTGACGGGCGTGCTGCTGTCCGGGGTGTTCTTCGCGCGCAAGGTCGGCCAGGTGCTGCACATCACCTCCAGATCGGCCGACGATGGCGGCACCCGCGAATACACCGTGACCGGCCAGGTGTTCTTTGCCTCGGCGCAGGCATTCATCGCCGGCTTCGACTTCAGGGACGCGATCGAGCGCGTGCGGATCGACGTGAGTGCGGCACACTTCTGGGACCTCAGCGCGGTCGGCGCGCTGGACAAGGTGGTGTTGAAGTTCCGCCGCGAGGGCACCCGGGTCGAACTTCTGGGAATGAACGAGGCGAGTGCCACGCTGGTCGACCGGCTGGGCGTGCACGACAAACCCGATGCAGAGCGCCTGATGGGCGACCACTGAGGAGATCGCGCGATGAGCACTGCCAGCCAGTCCCCGTACATCCACGCTGCCGGCAACGTGCTGGCGGCGGTCGACCAGTCCGGCTACACCGAGAGCGTCTGCCGCCATGCGGTCTGGGCAGCGACGCGCATGGGCGCGCCACTGCAGCTGGTGCATGCGCTGCCACGGGTGCAATCGGCGTCGCCGCGCGACCTCAGTGGCAACCTGGCCCTGGGCGAACAGGAAAGCCTGCTGCTGACCCTGAGTGCCGAGGACGAGCGGCGCAGCGCCCTGGCGCAGCAGAACGGTCGCGCGTTGCTGCAGCAGGCGCGAGGGATCGCCAACGATGCCGGTATCAGCGAAGTGGAGACCCGGCTGCGCCACGGTGGGCTGGCGGAGAACCTGCTCGAACTCGAACAGGACGTGCGCCTGTTCGTACTCGGCAAGCGCGGCGAGGATGCGCCGTCGGACCACGAACGGCTCGACGCCGCGCCGCTGGGTCACGAACTGGAGGGCGTGGTGCGCGCGGTGCATCGTCCGCTGCTGGTTGCACCGCGCGAATTCCGCCCGATCCAGCGCGTGCTGATCGCGTTCGACGGCAGCCCGACCACGCGAAAGGGCGTGCAGATGGTCGCGGCCAGCCCGCTGTTCCACGCAGCGGACATCCACGTGGTCGCGGTCGGTTCAGCCCAGGACGCGGGCGCGCGCGAACTGCCGTGGGCCGAGCAGATCCTGGCCGAGGCCGGGTTCGGTCCGCGGGTCGCGAGGATCGAGGGCGTGGCGGAGGCCGTGTTGTGCGAGTACACCCGCGAGCATCACATCGACCTGCTGGTGATGGGCGCCTACGGCCACTCGCGCATCCGTGACCTGATCGTGGGCAGCACCACCACCGCGATGCTGCGCCGTTGCCACATTCCGGTGCTGCTGCTGCGTTGATGTCGCGACGCGCGACACGCGCCAACGCCTGAGCCACGGGGCGGCGGTTCGCTCAGTCCTCCGGACGACTGGGAAGCGTCGACCGCCGCGAGGCCGGGTCCGGCATCTTTGGCGCGCTGGAGAATCCACTTCCCAACTGGTCGCGGCCGCTACGAACCGGCGCTCCCGCCGGGCCCCACGATTTCAACCCGGGATCCACCACCAGCCGGTTGCGGACATCGCGCACGCCACTGACGTCGGCGGCGATGTCCTCGGCGCGATGTTTCATCCAGCGCGCCTCGACCTCGCCGGTCAGCGTGACCAGGCCGTTCTCCACCATGACCAGGATCTCGCGCGCATCCAGCAGTTCGTCTTCGGTGAGGCGGTCGATCAGGTCATCGGCGATGCGCGAGTCCGAACGCAGGTATTTCCTGGGCCCCCGGCCGCGCTGGCTGGGTCGGGGGGTGGCGGGTGCCTGCGCGTAGCGACGATCCTCGCGGACAAACTGGCTGCCACCGCCGCGCCCGCGTTCCCGGAAGTCGCCATAGCCGCCGAGCCCGGGTGGTCCGAACGAGTCGTCGCCGGCGACCTGGGCCGGCCCCCATTCGCGATTGGTGAGCGAAGGCAGGTCCTCGTACTCGCGTGAGGCGTAGCGGTCGCGATCGTGGGGATGATCGAAGTGGCCGGGGCCGCGCGGCGGCCCGCCGTCCTGGTCTCGCTGGTTCATGCCGGGCTCCTCGATGCCTGTGGCGTCGGTCTCACCCGAACCGTAGGTCGCGCGGCGTTAGCACTATGCCAATACGCCATGGACACGCGTTGCCTGTGTCTTAACCGCCATGTCGATGGCCTCAGCGGTAGCCGGCCGCCTGGAGCTCGAACAGTTCCGCGTAGCGTCCGCCTTCGGCCAGGAGTTGGGCGTGGGTGCCGCTGGATTCCAGCCGGCCATTGGCGAGCACCAGGATGCGGTCGGCCATGCGCACGCTGCTGAAACGGTGCGAGATCAGCACCGCGGTCTTCTCCGCCGACAGTTCCTTGAAGCGCTGGAAGACCTCGAATTCGGCGCGCGCATCGAGCGCGGCCGTGGGTTCGTCGAGGATCATCACCTGCGCATCGCGCATGTACGCGCGCGCGATCGCGATCTTCTGCCACTGGCCGCCCGACAGGTCGACGCCGGTCTTGAAACGGCGCCCGATCACCTGGTCGTAGCCGCCAGCCAGGCCCTCGATCAGCTGGTCCGCCATTGCACGGCGCGCGGATTGCCGGATGCGCGCGTCGTCGTCCATCGCGTCGATCTGGCCGACGCCGATGTTCTCGCCCGCGGTCAGGTGGTAGCGCACGAAGTCCTGGAAGATCACCCCGATGTTGCAGCGCAGGTCATCGAGGTCGTACTCGCGCAGGTCGACGCCGTCCAGCAGGATCCGCCCTTCGTCCGGGTCGTACAGCCGCGCGAGCAGCTTGACCAGCGTGGTCTTGCCCGCGCCGTTCTCGCCGACCAGTGCCAGCACCTCGCCTGCGCGAAGCTCGAAATCCAGCCCGCGCAGCGCCCACTTTTCCGCATCCGGATAGCGGAAGCCGACGTTCTCGAACTGGAAGCCGCGCTGGATCGGGCTGGGAACCGGCAATGCGCCGGGCGGCGAGGTGATCTCCGGCTGGATCTGGAAGAACGAAAACAGGTCGTCGAGGTACAGCGCCTGGCCGGCGACCTGGGTGAATCCGACCAGCAATCCCTCCAGCAACTGGCGCAGGCGGCGGAAACTGCCGGCCAGGAACGTCAGGTCACCGATGCTGAAGTCGCCGTGCACCGTGCGCCAGGCGATGTAGCCGTACGCCACGTAGTAGCCCATGGTCCCCAGCGCGGCCAGCAGGCTGCCCCAGATCGCGCGGCGGCGGGCGAGGGCGCGGTTGGCGAGGAAGAACCTGTCGGCCAGTTCGCGGTAGCGTGCGATCAGGTAACGGTGGAGGTTGAAGATCTTCACCTCCTTGGCTGTCTCGACGCTGGCGCCGACCTGGCGCACGTATTCCAGCTGGCGGCGCTCGGGCGTCCACTGGAAGTTGAGCGAATAGTTGAGCGTGTTGAAATGCGACTCGCCCACGAACGCCGGAATCAACGCCACCGCCAGCAGCAGGATCAGCCACGGCGCGTACACCACCAGCCCGATCGCGAAACTGACCACGGTGATGGTGTCCTGCACCTGGCCGAACAGCAGGCTCATGAGGTTCTGGCGGCCCATCGTCTGCCGGCGCGCGCGGTCGAGCTTGTCCTGCAGGTCGGGGTTCTCGAAGTCCTCCAGGTCCAGGGTCGCGGCGTGTTCCATCAGCCGCACGCTGGTCGCGTTGGTGAACAGCTCCGACAGCAGCGTGTCGCCGTAGCTGATCATCCGGCCCAGCAGGTCGGACCCGATTGCGAGGGCGAACTCGATCGCGAGCAGTCCGGCGAGGGCATCGAGCGCGCCGCCTTGCCAAGCCACGGCCAGATCGGCCAGCGCGCTGCCGGTGCCAGACGCCACCAGCCGCACCACCTCGTCGATGATCAGCTTGCCGACGTACAGCATCACCACCGGCATCAGCGCCCGGACCAGGCGCAGGCCCAGCGTGGCCAATGTCAGGGGTCGGCTGGTGGACCAGATCTGACGCAGGAATGGCGGCAGGTTGCGCAGCGCGTCGAAACGCTCGCGCAGGCTCGGCTTGTGCGTGGGACCCGGGTCCTGGGGATTGTGACTGCTGTCGCTTGGAGGGGGCGGAGCGGATCTGGACGTTCGCGGCATCGGTCGATTGTGCCTCTGCGGGGTCGCAGGCGAGTGAATCCAGGTGGCGGCAACGGGCGCTCGAGGTCAGCCGACGAGGGGACGTCGTTCCGCAGGATCAACTGCCTTACTGAACCGTCGCCACACGTGGTTTTTACGAATGTGGGGCTAGGTTTCCACGGCGTTCCGCAGCCATGTGACGCGGTGGTCCGCAGCCCCGGAATTCGAGTGCACGGCATGCGAATCGCCCAGATTGCCCCGCTTTACGAAGCTGTTCCACCGCGCCTGTATGGGGGCACCGAGCGCGTGGTTGCCCACCTGACCGATGCCCTGGTCGATGCAGGACACCAGGTCACCCTGTTCGCCGCGGCCGACACCCGTACCAGCGCCAATCTGGTCGCGGTCCGGGACCAGGCGATCCGGCTCGACCCTGCGCCCTTGAAGTCCGATCTTGCCGCCCACCTGAACATGCTGGACCAGGTGCGGCGACGGTGCGAGGAGTTCGACGTCATGCATTTCCACGTGGATCTGCTGCACTACCCGTTCTTCGCAGACCGGGCACGGCAGACCCTGACCACGCTGCACGGCCGGCTCGACCTGAAGGATCTCGGCGACGCCTATCGCCGCTGGCCGCAGTTTCCGCTGGTGTCGATTTCCGACCACCAACGCGGGCCGCTCCAGGACGTCAACTGGCTCGGCACCGTCCACCATGGCGTGCCGGAATCGGTGTATCCGTTCGTCGAGCATCCGCGCGGCGGCTATCTGGCTTTCCTGGGACGGATATCGCCGGAGAAGCGCCTGGACCGCGCGATCCGGATAGCGAACCGCGCGGGGCTTCCGCTCAGGATCGCGGCGAAAGTCGACGCCGTCGACCGCGACTATTTTCGCGAGCACATCCTTCCGATGCTGGACGCGCCGGGACTGGACTTCATCGGCGAGATATCCGATGTCGACAAGGCCGCATTCGTCGGTAATGCCATGGCGTTGCTGTTCCCGATCGACTGGCCGGAGCCTTTCGGACTGGTGAT
>DATHRJ010000143.1:0-1540 GCA_035465455.1 Lysobacter sp. | reverse complement strand
GGTTGACCTTGATCGGATAGACCGCGGTATAGCCGCCGGGATAGTCCCATTCGGCCATCGCCTGGGCGAACGCGCCCTGCAGCTTGCCGAGACGATCGCCGAGGATGTCGGGGAAGCGCACCAGCATCGGCAGGCGCGCGCCGTTGGCGCGCGCCTGGTCGACGATCTGCGGCAGCGCCACGCTCGTCCCGTGGGCGCCGCGCGGGCTGATGACCACCCGGCCGGCCGCGTCGACATCGACATAGCCCTCGGACCAGTGCGGGATCGAGTAGGTCTTGCGGGCCTGATCAATCGACCAGTCGGACATCGGCGTGGCACCGGCGGCGGGGGGCGCCCATTCTAGCGTTGCGCGCCGGGGCGACGATCACGCCTGTAGCACGCGGGAACCGCGCCGCAGGCCGGGCAAGGTGGCTACGGGCCGTCACGGCGGCTTTCGCTACAATCCGCGCCCACTCCCCAGCATTGGCCCGCCATGACCGCTCCCACCTGGCATTACGAGAATTTCGAGCCCTCCGGTTCGGCAATCGGGTTCCGCATCACCGGCAAGCTCGACGAGGTGCAGTCGCCGTTCCAGAAGATCGAGATCTTCGGAAGCACCGACTGGGGCAACCTGATGCTGATCGACGGCGCGATGATGCTGACCGCGCGCGACAATTTCCTCTACCACGAGATGATGTCGCACCCGGCGCTGTTCACCCACGCCGAGCCCAAGCGGGTGGTGATCATCGGCGGCGGCGACTGCGGCACGCTGCGCGAAGTGCTCAAGCACCCCGGCGTGGAGAGCGCGGTGCAGTGCGACATCGACGAGCAGGTCACGCGCATGGCCGAGAAGTGGTTCCCGGAGCTGTGCGAATCCAACGGCGACCCGCGCGCGCAGCTGCTGTTCGACGACGGCATCGCCTACATGGCCAACTGCGCGCCCGGCAGCGTCGACATCGTGATCGTCGACTCGACCGACCCGGTCGGCCCGGCCGAGGGGCTGTTCAACAAGTCGTTCTACGAGTCGTGCTTCCGCGCGCTCAGGGACGACGGCATCCTCGTGCAGCAGTCCGAATCGCCGCTGGTGCTGCTGGAGCTGATCAAGGAAATGCGCGCGGAGATGGGCAAGGCCGGTTTCACCCGTTTCCAGACCCTGCCGTTCCCGCAGCCGTGCTACCCGACCGGCTGGTGGTCGTGCACCCTGGCCCGCAAATCCGGCGGCTTCCAGTTCCGCGACGCCGACGCGCGCGCCAAGGCGTTCGACAGCAAGTACTACAGCGCCGACATCCACCAGGGCGCGGCGACGCTGCCGCCGTTCGTGGCGGCCGCGCTGGGCGAGTAACCGCCATCCCGAGCGTGGTGACGGATCTGCTTCAAGCAAGGGCTTCACCGAGCGCGATGGTCTTGTTTGCATTTCGAATGTCTTGAGTGCAGCCAACGCATCAACCGCAAGCGCTGCATTCACCGCACCCAACCGACTGTGCGCCGCCTGGATCGGTGCAGCCGCAACGGCAAAAGCCTCACGGATTCGCATCGCTCTACCGGTGATACGTCACTGCCT
>DATHRJ010000142.1:0-3745 GCA_035465455.1 Lysobacter sp. | reverse complement strand
GCCGACGTGATGCTCGACTACGTGGGGTACGCCCTGGCGGACCTGCGCGCGCAGTACCAGGCCAAGGTCGCGGCGGCGGGGTTGCCGCAGGACGAGGCCGCGCGCCTGAATGCCGCGTTGGAGGCCGGCCTCACCGGCTATACCTACCTCGACGACGCGCCGCTGGAGTGAGCGCGTGGTTTACCCATGGACATCCGGGCAGCCGCAGGCCCCAAGCATGATTGATCGCCATCATGGCGACGGAGCATTGACCACATGAAAGCCGGATTCATCGGCCTCGGCGCGATGGGCGCGCCGATGGCGCGCTACCTGCACAACCAGGGCCTGCTGGTCGCGGTCGGCAACCGCACCCAGGCCAAGGCCGATGCACTGGCGGCCGAGTTGCAGGTGCGCGCCGCACGCTCCGCCGACAACTTCGCCGACTGCGACGCGGTCGTGCTGTGCGTGTCGCTGGATGCCGACGTGCTCGAGAACGTCGCCACGCTCGCGCGGGTACTCAAGCCGGGCGCGCTGGTGATCGACCATTCCACCGTGTCGGTGCAGACCGCGCGACGCGCGGCGGCGATGCTGGCCGCGCACGCGATCGGGTTCCTCGATGCCCCGGTTTCCGGCGGGGTCGAGGGCGCGCGCAACGGCAAGCTCTCGGTGATGGTCGGCGGCGCCGCGATGGACCTCGAGAAGGCGCGGCCGCTGCTGGACACCTACTCGGCGCGCATCAGCCACATGGGCGACAGTGGTGCCGGCCAGGCGACCAAGGCGGTCAACCAGGTGCTGGTCGCGGGCATCAACCAGGCGGTGTGCGAAGGGCTGGCGCTGGGCGAGAAGCTCGGGCTCGACCCCGAGCGCCTGCTGCCGACGCTGATGGCGGGCGCAGCGGCCAACTGGTTCCTCGACAAGCGCGGGACGACGATGCTGCGCGACGAGTTCGCGCCGGGGTTCAAGTGCGCGCACATGCTCAAGGACCTGCGCATCGTGCAGGGCATGGCGCAGGACAGCGGGATCCGCAGCGTGGTGATCGACCAGGCGCTGGCCGATTACGCCGAACTGGTCGAGCGCGGCCACGGCGACGCCGATACCTCCGCGCTGATCACGCTTAAGCGCGGCGGCTGACGCCGGAGATCGCGGCCCACGGTCCAGCTCGTCGTCACTTAAGAGGGTGCGTCGCCGGGTCTTGCCGCCTCGATTCGCGAAGTCCATCGAGGCCACCGGTTGTGGCAACCGCGGCGTTCGCCGTGGCCGCTATTTGACCTTGATCGCCATCGCCGGCAGGCCGCCGCTGGCGAGCTTGCGCTTGGCTTCGGCCAGGTCGCTGGCGGTCCCGTAGGGGCCCATGCGCACCCGGTAGATGGTCTTGTCGCCGATCTGCGCCGACTCCACCCGCGCGCCCAGGCCGAGCAGGGCGATGCGCGCCTTGAGTTCCTCGGCCTGGCCCGAGGCCTGGAACGCGCCGGCCTGCAGCAGGTAGCTGGCGCCATCGGCCGGCGCTGCCGCGGTGGCGACCGGCGCGCGGGCGACCGGTTTCGTCGCCGGCACGGGCTGGCCGTCGACCGGGGCCGGCAGCGCGGCGGCCTGCGCCGACTGCGCCTGCCGCTGGGCTTCCAGGCGCTGCGCCTCGGCGCGCTCGGTCGCGGCCAGTTCGCTGTCGCTCAACGCCACTTCCTTGCCCGGCAGCAGCGTATAGAAATCGTACTCGGGGCCTTCTTCGTCGGCCGATGGCGTCGCCGGGCGCGGTCGCGCGCTCGACGGCGCGTCGACGGCCTCGTCGCCAGCATCGGCGGCGCGCGCCGGACGCGCATCCGGGTTCGGTTGCGGGCGCCACAGGCCGTCGCCGTCGGACTTGAGCCATTTCGGCGCCAGTAGCACCGCCGCGACGGTCAGCACGATGCCGAGCACCATCCACGCCCAGCCCGGCAGGCCGCCTTGGCCATGGTTGCGTCGCGCCTGGGTCTTGCCACGTCGTGCTGCCACTACATCACCTCGGGGGCGCTGACGCCCAGTAGATCCAGCCCGTTGGCGAGCACCTGCCGCGTCGCCGCTGCCAGCGCGAGGCGGGCGTGGCGCTGGGCGGTGTCGTCGACGAGGAACTGGTGGTCGTTGTAATAGGTCTGGAAGGTCTGCGCCAGTTCCAGCAGGTACACCGCCAGCTGGTGCGGCTCCAGGTGCTCGCCGGCGCTGGCGACCACGTCCGGGTAACGCAGGATCGTGGTCACCAGTTCATGCGCGGCCTCGTCCTGCAGGTCCAGCGGCTGCGCCAGCCCGTGATCCAGGTCGCCCGAAAGCCCACGCTCGGCCAGCTGCCGGCCCAGGCCGCAGATCCGCGCGTGCGACAGCTGCACGTAGTACACCGGGTTGTCGAGCGACTGCGACCGCGCCAGGTCGATGTCGAACGTGAGCTGCGAATCGGGCTTGCGCGCGACCAGGAACCAGCGCGTGGCGTCGCGCCCGGCCTCGTCGACCAGGTCGCGCAGGGTCAGGTAGCTGCCGGCGCGCTTGGACAACTTCACTTCCTCGCCGCCGCGCATCACCGTGACCATCTGGTGCAGCACGTACTCGGGCCAGCCTTGCGGAATGCCGGCGTCGAGCGCCTGCAGCCCCGCGCGCACGCGCGCCAGGCTGCCGTGGTGGTCAGCGCCCAGTTCGGTGATCGCGCGCTCGTAGCCGCGCTGCCACTTGCTGAGGTGATAGGCGACGTCCGGCACGAAGTAGGTGTAGCTGCCGTCGGACTTGCGCATCACGCGGTCCTTGTCGTCACCGAAGTCGGTGCTGCGCAGCCACAACGCGCCACCCTCCTCGTACGTATGCCCGTGCGCGATCAGTTCGCGCACGGTCTCCTCGACCTTGCCGTCGCCGTACAGCGAGCTCTCGAGGAAATACACGTCGAAGCCGACGCCGAACGCGGCCAGGTCGTCGTTCTGCTCGTGGCGCAGCGCCGCGACCGCGAATTCGCGGATCGCATCGAGGTCGCCTGGATCACCGGCTGCGTCCACGTGGCGGCCGTCGGCATCGACGCCTTCCCCGGCCAGGTACGCGCGGGCGACGTCGGCGATGTAGTCGCCGCGGTAGCCGGCCTCGGGCCAGTCGGCATCCTCGGGCACCAAGCCCCGCGCGCGCGCCTGCACCGACAGCGCGAGGTTCTCGATCTGCACGCCGGCGTCG
Source organism: Lysobacter sp. (assembly GCA_035465455.1). Lineage (GTDB taxonomy): Bacteria > Pseudomonadota > Gammaproteobacteria > Xanthomonadales > Xanthomonadaceae > Lysobacter_K. The sequence continues at coordinate 589 of DATHRJ010000142.1, read as the reverse complement.
TTGTAGTAGTACTCGCGGACCACGTCCCAGCCGTTGGCGGCCAGCACCCGGCCGATGCAGTCGCCGATCACCGCCGCGCGGCCATGGCCGACGTGCAGCGGCCCGGTCGGGTTGGCCGAGACGTACTCGACCCCGACCCGGTGGCCGGCGCCGCCGCGGTTGCGGCCGTACTGCGCCCCACGCGCGATCACTTCACCCAGGTCGCGTCGCCAGGCGGCTTCGTTGACATGGAAATTGATGAAGCCCGGTCCGGCGATCTCGATCCGGGCGATGTCGGCGTTCGCCGGCAGTGCGTCCACCAGCGCCTGGGCGACCGCGCGCGGATTGGCCCGTGCCGGCTTGGCCAGCAGCATCGCGGCATTCGTGGAAAAGTCGCCTTGCGCGCGCGATTTCGGCCGCTCGATTACGAACTCGGGCAGCGGCGCGTCGGCCGGCAGGGTACCGGCGGCGCGCAACGCATCGATGGCCTGCGCGACGAGCGCGCGAAGGGTGGTTTTCACGGGAGATTCGGGCACCACGGGGAAGGCCGGCATTGTACGCGAGCGGCGCGGCCTGCCTCGCCTGGGCGTGTGACGTTCTCGGTCGGCGT
>DATHRJ010000141.1:0-3669 GCA_035465455.1 Lysobacter sp. | reverse complement strand
CGGCTCGAACCGCGCGCCGTCGTACAGCACGCCGTCATAGATCTCGTCGCTCAGCAGCAGCAGGCCATGGCGCTTGGCAATCGCGACGATCCGCTGCAGCAGCGCGCGCGGATAGACCGCGCCGGTCGGGTTGTTGGGGTTGATCAGCACGATCGCGCGCGTGCGCGCCGACACCAGCGCCTCGATCTCCTCAGGGTCGGGCAGGAAGCCGTTTTCGGCGGCGCAGCGGTAGTACACCGGGCGGCCGTCGTTGAGGATCGTCGCCGCGCTCCACAGCGGATAATCGGGCGACGGCAGCAGCACCTCGTCGCCGGGGTTGAGCAGCGCGCGCAACGACAGGTCGATCAGTTCGCTGACGCCGTTGCCGATGAACACCCGCTCGGCCGAGACGCCCGGGGTGCCGCGCGCGGCATGGAACGCGGCGATCGCCTCGCGCGCGGCCGGCAGCCCCTGCTGGTGGGTGTACGGATCGGTGTCGTGGATGTTGCCGGTGATCGCGCGCTGCAGGTGCTCGGGTGCGCGGAAACCGAATGCCCCCGGATTGCCGATGTTGAGCTTGATCAGGCTGCGGCCCTGGGCCTCGAGTTCACGCGCGCGCCGGGCGAGTTCGCCGCGGATCTCGTAGCGCACTTCGTGCAGGCGTTCGCGGGTCTGGAGCGGGGTGCGGAGGTCGGATGGCGGCACGGATGTGGCAGTTGGCGGGGGATGGCCGCCAGACTAGCGGAAACGCCGGGGGAATGAAGGGCCGCTCCCGGCAGAAACCACTCACCACCGGCTCTGTAGAATCCAGCCATGCACCCAGACCACCCGATCCGATGACCCCCGAACTCGCCGCGCTGCAGGCGATCGGCTGGCCGCTGCCGAGCGATGACGCCGCCCTGCCGGAGGTCCAGGCCTGGCGCGAGGCGATGACCGCGCATCCGCAGGCGCGGCCGGCGCGGGTGGTCGCGCAGCACCGCAGCGGCTACATCGTCGCCGAAGGCCCGGAAGTCACCGGCTTCGCGGTCGAATCGCTGCCCGAGTGGCAGCGTCCGCGCTTCCCGCCCGAGCAGCGTCCCGCGGTCGGCGACTGGGTGCTGATCGAGGGCGAGGCGCCGCAGGCGAAGATCGTGGTGCTGCTGCCGCGGCGCAGCGCGATCAAGCGCGGCGCCGCGGGCGAGCACTACAAGCAGCAGCTGATCGCGGCCAACGTCGACACCGTGTTCGTGGTCTGCGGCCTGGATGCGGACTTCAACCCGCGCCGGATCGAGCGCTACCTGCTGCTGGTGCGCGGTGGCGGCGCCGAGCCGGTGGTGGTGCTGACCAAGGCCGACCTCGCCGATGCCGCCGATGCGCGCATCGCCCCCGGCGCGGTCGCGGCGATCGAGGAACTCGATGCCAAGGGTTTCGCGGTACTCGCGGTCAACGCCCTGGACGCGGCCAGCGTCGCCAAGCTGGCGCCATGGCTGCAGCCCGGTCGCACCGTGGTGCTGGTCGGCAGTTCCGGCGCCGGCAAGTCCACGCTGACCAACAGCCTGCTCGGCACGCAGCGCATGAAGACCGCGCAGGTGCGCGAGAGCGACGACCGCGGCCGCCACACCACCACCCACCGCGCGCTGATCCCGCTGCCGTCGGGCGCCTGCCTGATCGACACTCCCGGCATGCGCGAGCTGAAGACGACCGGCGAGGAGGATGTCGCCGAGAACTTCAGCGATGTCGATGCGATCGCGGCGCAGTGCAAGTTCCGCGACTGCTCGCACGACCGCGAGCCCGGCTGCGCGGTGCGCGCGGCGATCGAGGCCGGCACGCTGGACCCGCAGCGCTACGCCAACTACGTGAAGCTGGCCGAGGAGGTCGCCGGCGCCGCGCACAAGCTCGCGCTGCGCCAGACCCAGAACGCGGCCGACAAGGTCCAGGGCAAGCCGCTCAACAAGCGGCTCGACGACCGCTATGGGCGGCGCTGAGCGCGACGACCCCGCACCACCCGTTGCAGGCGCGGATGCGCCGACGTCGGCCGGCCCGCACGTGCCTGCAAGCCCGGCCCCGGTCACCGGCAGCGGGGAAGTCGTCGACCAGCCCAGCGAGCCGGCCGAGACCACCGAGGCCGAGCGCACCGCGGCCCGCAACGCCCGCCGCCCCGCGCCGCGGATGGCGCCCGACATCGCCCACCACGCCGCGCTCGACGCGCGCATGGTCGCCGCCGCCAGCCCGATCAAGGTGCTGTCGCTGGCGAGCTGGCCCGCGGGGCAGGAGCTGCAGTTCCTCGCCGACCACGCGCGCGGCGTCGCGACGCCGCCGCGGATCGACTACCCGCGGCACGACTTCGGCGAGGCGCGGCGCGAGCTCGACGCGATCGCGCGCGAGGCCGACCCCAGCCATCCGCTCGGCGAGTACCTGATCGACTCCAGCCACAGCTGGGGCGTCGCCGCGCAGCTGTGCGAGGCGCTCGGCAGCCACGACGTCACCGCGTTGTCGCTGCAGCTGTACGGCTCCCCGGACGACGCGCTGCCCGGCAACGGCCCGACCGCGTGCGATGCGGCGCGGCACTTCATCGCGATCGCCGACACCTTCGACCGCGAACTCATGGCACCGGCCGAGCACGTGCCGCTGTCGGCCGCGGACCTGCAAGCGCAGCTGCAAGGCGACCTGGACCAGTTCTTCGGCAGCCGCATGATCGAGGTCGTGCTGGATCCGGACCTGATCGCCAAGGCCGCCGCCGGCGCGACCCGGATCCGGCTGCGTACCTGCGCGCAGTTCAGCGATTACGATCGCGAGCAGCTGCTGCAGCACGAGGCGCTGGTGCATTCGCTGACCGCGCTCAACGGCCGCGAGCAGCCGCTGATGCAGAGCCTGTCGCTGTCATCGCCGCGCACCACCGCCACCCAGGAAGGGTTGGCGACGTTCGCCGAGCAGATCACCGGCAGCATCGACATTGGCCGCATGAAGCGGCTCAGCCTGCGCATCCAGGCGGTGGCGATGGCGATCGAAGGCGCCGACTTCATCGAGGTGTTCGGCTATTTCCTCGACGCCGGGCAGAGCCCCGAGGAAAGCTTCGCCTCCAGCCACCGCGTGTTCCGCGGCGTGCCGACCACCGGCGGCGCCGCGTTCACCAAGGACACGGTGTACCTGCGCGGGCTGATCGGGGTGCACACGTTCTTCCGCTGGGCGCTGCGCGAGCGCGAGCTGCGCCTGTGCCGCTGGTTGTTCGCCGGCACGATGACCCTGCACGACGTGCAGCGCTTCGAGCCGCTGTTCGAGGCTGGCGTGCTGCTGCCGCCGCGCTGGATCCCGCACTGGGCCGCGCGCGCCAGCGGGCTGGCAGGGATGCTCGCGTTCTCGCTGTTCGCCAACCAGATCCGGCTGGACCGGGTGGACGACGTGGACGGGTTTCGGGATATCTAGCGTCAAAGCTCCCTCCCCTGTTTACCCCCCAAGGGGACTTCCTGCGGGGCGCGCGGGAGGGCCGGGGTGGGGGCGCGCGACAACCGTGCGCCGGCGAAACTTTCGGAGCAGTCGGATCAAGGCGACAAGCGCTCTTGGCTCCCTCCCCTGCTTGCGGGGGAGGGAGCCAAAGGCCGCTAGAATCGGGGTTCCCCTCGCCACGTCCAGCCCATGCCCATCGACGACTTCAAGCAAGCCGCGCTCGACTACCACCGCCAGGATCCGCCCGGAAAGATCAAGGTCAGCGCG
>DATHRJ010000140.1:0-2635 GCA_035465455.1 Lysobacter sp. | reverse complement strand
AACACCTGTACGCCATCGATTGGTGGCAACTGCAGTTCCGGCATCTGCGCGGCGGTGGCGCCATCGGCAGTGACCTCGACCGTCAGGGTGGCCGCACTGCCGGCACGCAGTTCCTGCGGCGTGGACTGGTAGCGGATCTGCAGGTCATGCAGCGGCAGCCACGGCTGCGGCGCGTTCGCAGGTGCCGCCCGCACCTGCAGGAACCGTGGCGCCGAACGCGCCTGCAGCGCGTTGCGGCCGGCACCGAGGAAGTCGTCGAAGAAGCCGGCGACGCCGCGCCCGGCGAAGGTTGCGCTGGGGATGGTCAGGCTGCCGCTGCGCTCCGGGATCAGCAGGAAGCGGCGTTCGACCACGTCGTAACGGCGCCCGTCGATCTGGCGGCTGTAGCGCGCGTCGTCGCCGACCTGCTGCAGCGAAGCCCCCTTCGGGGCGGGCTGCTCGAGCTGGCCGGACACCAGCGGCACCGCCGAATACAGCCGCACCACCCAGCCGACCGCCTGCTGCACGTACGGGTCGGGGTCGTCGGCCTGGCTTTCGATGAACACGTCGTCGCCGGCGCGCGACGGGAGCTGCGCCCGACCGGGCGTCACCACCAGCGACAGCGGCTGGGTGCGCGCGCCGCCGACCTCCAGCGCCGGCACCGTCAGTACCCCGTCACGGCGTGGCCGCAGCGCGACCGCGTACAGCGTGCGGCTGCTGCTGCGGCCGTTGACCATCTCGAACTGGCGCCGGCTGGTGTTGCCGCTGACGATGAAGTCCTGTTGCAGCGGACTGTAGTCGGGTGTTCCGGCACCGGTGGACTCGATGTTGAGGGTGACGGTCTCGCCGTCGCCGATGCGGTCGCGATCGAGCCAGGCGCGCGCCTGCGCCGCCACGTTGAGGCTGACCAGCGACAACAGCAGCACCAACAGCACGCGCGACACGGCGCGGCCAGTGCGGCGCGCAGGCGATGCGTGGATCGATGGAAACAGCGCTGGCATCAGTTCATTTCTCCCCGCCCTGCAACAGGCGGCGTTCGTGTTCGATCCGGAATTTTGCGCGCAGCAGCCCGCCCGGATCGTCCGGGACTCGTCGCAGCCACGCCTCATTGGCGATACGGCGTTCGCGCTCGGCCGGGGTTTCCTCGGGTTCTGCCTCGAACTCCTTCCCGGCGTCACCGGCGTCGTCCTTCGCCTGCTCCAGCGCGCGCTGCATGCGCTCGCGCTGCGCGGCGTCCGCTTGCTGCTGCGCCTGCGCATCGGCGGGCGTCGACTTTTCTGGCGGTTGTTGTCCGGTTGCATCATCTGCCTTCGGAGCTGCCTGGTCGGGTTCGCCCTGGGCCGGACCCTGCTGCGAAGGCTGTCCGTCCTGACCCGGGTTTTGCTCCCCATCCTGTGGGCTCTGCTCACCATCGCGCTGCGGATTCTGCTGGCCATCCTGTTTTGGCCCCGGCGGCGGCTTGCGCTTCATCGCCGCCTCGACCGCGGCCTTGTTGGCGATCGCATCGGCCATGCGCGGTTGCTTTTGCAGCGCGCGGTCGTAGGCCTCGATCGCCTGCGGATAGCGTCCCGCCTTGGCCAGTGCATTGCCGCGGTTGTAGTGTCCGTCGGCGCTATCGAGCCCCTGGTACAGCTGCGCGGCGCGGGCGAAATCGCCCTGCCGGTAGGCTTGGGCGGCCTGCTGCATGCGCTGGTGCGCGATCTGGTCCGGACGCCGCCACAGCTGCGTGGTCGAGCCAGCCGAAGGGCCGGCCGCGGCCGCCGGTTGCCACGGCAGCCACAGGCAGACCAGCAGCACCGCCACCGCGCTGCCGCGGCGAAACGCCAGCAAGGCCAGCAGCATCAACGGCAGCAGCAACCAGTAGCCTTCATCCTGCCAACTGCGACCGCTCTCGCCTTGGGTGGAAACCGCGCCGTCCGCCTCCGCGTCGAGCACGCCCAGCGACCTCAGGTCGCCGTCGTCGCTGGTTAGCGCCGAGTAGCGACCGCCGCCCGCACGCGCGAGCGCGCGCAGCGACGCATCATCCAGCCGCGCGTTGGCGATACCGCCATGCGGCTGCAGGTACGGGGCACCAGCCGTGGTGCCGAGCCCCAGCACCGATACCCGCAGCCCGGAACGCTGTGCGGCAGCTGCGGCATCGCTCGCGGCGGCATCGGCGTGATCGGTCAACAGCAGGATCTCGCCCTGCTCGAAGCCGGCCTGTCGCAGCAGTTTCGCCGACCACTCGATCGCGCGGTCGCCGCGCTGACCGTCGACCGGCATCACCTGCGGATGCAATGCATCCAGGAACAACGCGACGTTGGCCGCGTCATCGGTCAGCGGCGCGACGGTGAAAGCATCGCCGGCGTAGGCGACCAGTCCGACCTGTCCGCCGTCGCGTTCGCGCAGCAACGTCGCCAGCTTGGCCCGGGCCTGGGCCAGGCGCGTAGGCGGCAGATCACCGGCAAGCGTGGCGCTGGAGAGATCCAGCGCAATCACCAGCGGGGTGCGGTTCTGCCACAGCGGCTGTTCGATCTGGCGCCAGCTCGGGCCGGCAAGGTCCAGCACTGCCAGCACGTAGCCCAGCAACCCCAGGCCCACCGCCAGCCGTCCGCGGGGTGCGCTGCGCGCATCCAGCAGGTGCGGCAGCAGGTGGGGGTCGACCGCCTCGCGCCAC
>DATHRJ010000139.1:0-1842 GCA_035465455.1 Lysobacter sp. | reverse complement strand
GATCGTGCGCCTGGCGCAGGCGTCGCCGACGCACTGGGATGACGTGCTGGTCGCGCGCGGCGTGCTGTCGCGGCTGGCGCACGTGGTGCCGGCGCTGATCATCTACGCCGGCATCGACGCGGTGCCCGGGCTGGCTGACGTGGCGGTGGCGGTGGTGCGCAATGTGGCGCTGGCGTACGTGGTGCTGACGATCGCGCTGGCGGTCGGCAACCTGTTCGACGCGCTCAACGAGATCTACGTGCAGCGCGACCTGCAGCGCGCACGCGCGCGGCCGGTCAAGGGCTACCTGCAGGTGGCCAAGCTGGTGGTGTACGTGATCGCCGCGGTGCTGGTGATCGCCACGCTGATCAACCGCTCGCCGCTGCTGCTGCTCACCGGCCTGGGCGCGATGACCGCCGTGGTGATGCTGGTGTTCAAGGACACCATCCTGTCGCTGGTGGCGAGCGTGCAGCTGTCGAGCAACGACATGCTGCGCGTCGGCGACTGGATCGAGATGCCCAGCCAGGGCGCCGACGGCGACGTGATCGACATCAGCCTGCACACGGTCAAGGTGCAGAACTGGGACAAGACCATCAGCACGATCCCGACCCATCGGCTGATCAGCGAAAGCTTCCGCAACTGGCGCGGGATGAGCGAGGCCGGCGGCCGCCGGATCAAGCGCGCGCTGCTGCTGGACCAGGCCTCGGTGCGCTTCCTGTCCGCCGACGAACGCCAGAACCTGCGCCGGATCGCGCTGATCGACGACTACCTCGACCAGCAGCGCGAGGAGCTGGAGGCGCACAACGCCAAGCTGCAGGCGGCCGGCAAGGACCCGGTCAACAACCGCCGCGCGACCAACCTGGGCACGTTCCGCGCCTACGTGAGCGCTTACCTGCGCGCCCACCCCGGGGTGAGGCAGGACATGACCCTGATGGTGCGGCAGCTCGCACCGGGCCCGACCGGCCTGCCGCTCGAGATCTACTGCTTCTCGGCCGATGTCGGCTGGATCGCCTACGAGAACCTCGCCGGCGACATCTTCGACCACCTGCTCGCGGTGGTGCCCGAGTTCGGCCTGCGCATCTACCAGCAGCCCAGCGGCGCCGACCTCGCCGCCGGACTTGCGGCACGCGCCCATGAAGCTGGCGCCGAAGTTGATGACGGCCACCCGCCGGTCACTGTCGGCGCATGAGCCGCGCCTATCTCAGCCTCGGCAGCAACGTGGACGCCGAAGCGCATCTGCGCGGCGCGATCGATGCGTTGCGGGCGCGGTTCGGCGAGGTCGCGCTGTCGCCGGTGTACCGCACCGCCGCGGTCGGCTTCGACGGCAACGCGTTCCTCAACGCCGCCGCGGTGATCGAGACCGGGCTGGAGCCGCAGGCGCTCAATGACTGGCTGCACGCGCTGGAGGACGCGCACGGCCGCGACCGCAGCGGGCCGCGTCATGGCGACCGCACCCTGGACATCGACATCGTGCTGTTCGACGAGCGCGAGCTGGCCGGTCCCGGCCACCTGCGCATCCCGCGTCCCGAGCTGCAGCATGCGTTCGTGCTGACGCCGCTGGCGGACATCGCGCCGCAGGCGGTCGTTCCCGGTACCGGCTGCACGCTGGCGCAGTTGTGGGCGCGGCATCCGGAGCACGACCTGCCGCTGCAGACGGTCCCGATCTAGCGGATCGGCGAGACTTGTTCAGTCTCGCGTTCAGGTTGAGAATGTCGCTTCCAACGGGGAGGTGGCCATGTTCGACAAATTCGCGCGCAGCTGGGGTCTGGTGAAGGCGAGCGCGGCGGTACTGCGTTCGGACAAGGAACTGATGCTGTTCCCGGTGATCTCGACGCTGGCGACACTGATCGTGCTGGCGACGTT
>DATHRJ010000138.1:0-5676 GCA_035465455.1 Lysobacter sp. | reverse complement strand
AGCACCCGTCGACCACGCTGGGCTGCACGATGCGGTTCGCGGTGTACCTGCCGCCGCAGGCCGAGCACGGCCCGTGCCCGGTGCTGTACTGGCTGTCGGGGCTGACCTGCAGCGAACAGACCTTCGTGCAGAAGGCCGGCGCGCAGCGCCATGCTGCCGAGCACGGCCTGATCCTGGTCGCGCCCGACACCAGCCCGCGCGGTGACGGCGTGGCCGACGCCGATGGCTACGACCTCGGCATCGGCGCCGGGTTCTACCTCAACGCGACGCGTGCGCCCTGGGATGCGCACTACCGCATGCACGACTACGTGGTCGAGGAACTGCCGGCGCTGGTCGACGCGCATTTCGCCACCACCACCGCGCGCGCGATCAGCGGCCACTCGATGGGCGGCCATGGCGCGTTGGTGATCGCGTTGAAGAATCCCGGGCGCTACCGCAGCGTGTCGGCGTTTTCCCCGATCGTCGCCCCCACCCAGGTGCCGTGGGGCGAGAAGGCGTTCGCCGCCTACCTGGGCGAGGACCGCGACGCGTGGCGCGAATGGGACGCGGCCGCGCTCGTGGCCGGCGCCGCCGAGCGGCTGCCGCTGCTGGTCGACCAGGGCGAGGCCGACGAGTTCCTGGATGCGCAGCTGCGGCCCGAGCTGCTGCAGGCGGCGTGCGCACAAGCCGACCACCCGTTGCACTTGCGCCTGCGTCCTGGCTACGACCACAGCTACTACTTCATCGCCAGTTTCATTGGCGAGCACATCGCCCACCACGCACGCGCGCTGCAGGGTTGAAAGGCAAACCCCTCGCTCCCGCGACGATGTCGTAGCCCGGTTGCGCTGCGCTTGCCCGGGCTACGGAAGCCGGGCCCGGGTGGCGAGGTGGAAGTCGGTATAGGCGAAGCGGCCATCCCGCAGCACGGTCTCGCCGCGCTCCAGTTCCAGCGCATGGGCGAACATCGGCCCGTCGGCGACGCAGGTGTGGAATTCGCCGTTTTCGCCGCAGGGGTCGCAGCCGGCGGGCAGTGCCTCCAGCAGCGCCAGATCGAACGCGCGGCCGGCGAACCCCGCGTCCAGTTGCCGGGTGTCGACGCAGCACAGCGATGCGCGCAGGCCGCCGGCAATCATCTCGCGCGCGAGCGCGGCGGTGTCGGCGCCGAACAGCGGGAACGACGGGCTCCATCCCAGCCGCGCGCACAGCGCCTCACGCCAGGCGCGGATGTCGGCCAGGAACAGGTCGCCAAAGGCGATCGTCGACAGCGCGGGCCAGCGCGTTCGCGCCGCGCCCAAGGCTGTCGCGAACGACGCTTCGTAGCTGGCGTTGTCCGCCTGCTGCGGGATCCAGGCCTCGATCACCGGCAGCCCCGCCGCCCGCGCCTGCGCATGCAGCACCTCGCGACGGATGCCCTGCATCGATATCCGGTCGAAGCCCTCCGTCAGCGTGGTCAGCAGCCCGACCACGTGCACGTCGTCGCGCTGGCGCAGCACGTGCAGCGCCCACGCCGCGTCCTTGCCACCGCTCCACGACAGCAGCACTGGCAGCGTCATGCCGACTCCCTGTCGATCAGGCCTTGCTGACGTCGCGCAACTGCCAGCCACTGCCGGCCAGCAGGCGCATCCGCTGCCGCAGGATGTCGCCCGGCACCGAGGTCACCACGATCAGATCGATGTGCAGGTCGTCCTGCATGCCCTGCACGGTCGCGCCCGGGTCGGTGGCGCCAAGCGCCGGGTCGACCGCGTCCGGGTCTTCCTGCGCACCCCTCCAGCGTTCGAACAGGGCGTCGCTGCGCAGTGCGGCCTGCAGCTGTTCGGCGAAGGTGTCGGCGCCCTGCGCGGTGAACGACAGCACCGGATTGGTGCCGCGCGCAAGCGCGGGTTCGGGCAGGGTGATGTGGTAACGCGTGGCCATGGGCGGTGATCTCCGTAGTGAATGGCCACAGCCTAAGCGCTAAGGCGACGCGCTGTCGTGAAGCATGCCGTGCGTCAACGCACGCCAATGGACTGCAGTGGCATCGGCAGCGGTGGCCGCAGGCGGCGCCTTCGGCCGCGTTTGCGAGGAAGGCGCCACCGCTCACGATCAATCCAGATCGTCGTGCGCGCGGTGGCCTCCGTGCGCGCCCTTGGGGCAATGGCAGATCGCCGTCGGCCCGTACTCCAGCCCGAAGGTCTGGCCGGCGCGGTGCTGCTGCCAGTAGAAGTTCGGTGCCTTCTCGCCGCGGTTGCCGATCTCGGCCAGGTCGGCATCGACATCGAACAGGCGGCCGTCGACCATCACGTAGCGCGTGTCGATGGTGCTGCGGATGTTCTCCAGCGGATTGGTGTTGAGCACCACGAGATCAGCTTGTTTGCCGACCTCCAGCGAACCCAGCTGCTTTGACAGGCCGAGGTAGTCGGCGCCGTCGATCGTCGCCGCGCGCAGCGCCTCGAAGTTGCTGAAGCCGCCCTGGGTCAGCATCCAGATTTCCCAGTTTGGGCTGAGCCCCTGCAACTGGCCGTGGCCGCCGACCTGGATGCCGACCCCTGCATCGCGCAGCACCTTGGCCGCCTTGGCCACCTCGATGTGCCAGTAGTCCCAGTCCGGCGCGGTCTCGCGGCGGATGCTGCGCGCGTCGAGCGTCTCGCGCGGGAAGAAGCGGTTGAGCTTCTCGTCCTCCCACACGTTGTCGCGCGCGTACCACCAGTATTCGCCTGACAGGCCGCCGTAGCTGACCACCAGCGTCGGCGTGTTGCGCACGTCGGTCTGGCTCCACAGCTGCACCACGTCCTTGTACAGCGGCGCGACCGGGATGTTGTGCTCGATCCCGGTGACCCCGTCGAGGATCATGGTCATGTTGTGCTGGAACGTGCTGCCGCCTTCCTCGACCACCAGCATGCCCAGCTCGCGCGCGGCGGTGTTGATCTGCTGGCGCTGGTCGCGGCGCGGCTGGTTGTAGCTCTTGACCGAGAATGCGCCATTCGCCTTCATCCGCCGCAGGTGACCGCGCGCATCATCGAGCGAGTCGACCACCGCCTTGAAGTCGCCGTCGGCGCCGTACAGGATCGTGCCGGTGGAGAACACGCGCGGGCCGACCATCTTGCCGGCCTTGAGCAGTTCGGCATCGGAGAACACGAACTCGGTGGTGGCCGACGGGTCGTGCATGGTGGTGACGCCAAACGCGAGGTTGGTGTAATACGCCCAGTTCTGCTGCGGCACCACGCCCTGGCCGAAGTGCGCCGCATGCGCGTGCGCGTCGACGTAGCCCGGGACGATGGTCTTGCCGCTGGCGTCGATCACCGTCGCCCCGCTGGGCACCGCGACCGAAGCGCTGGCGCCGACCGCTTCGATCACGTCGCCGCGCAGCACGATCGTGCCGTTCTCGATCACCTCCTGCGCGTTCTCGGCATCGCGCATGGTGACGATGCGCGCATTGGTGAACGCCACCACCTGGCGCGGCTGGTCGACCGCGACGGTCAGCCCGACCGGGATGCCGCCGCCGTTGTCGTGCTTGGCGATCTCCTTGGGGGCGCCGGGCAGGAACGCGAAGCTCCGGTTGAGCGCGCGCGAGTGGTAGCGGTCGCCGACCATCCAGTGCAGGGATTGGCTGTTCGCCGCCCAGTGCAGGTAGCTGCCGACATCGGCGCTGACCGCGGTCACCGGGATCGCCTTGCTGTCCTTGGACAACTCGACCGAACCGCCGGTCTCGACCAGCGGCGCGACGTAGGCGTTGAACAGTTCGGTGAACGCGACCCACTGCCCGTCGGGGCTGACCTGGACCGAGTCGACGTACTTGAGGTTGAACACCTCGCGCGGGTCTTCGCCGTGCAGCCCGACCGACATCAGCTTCTTCTCGAGGCCGCCGCCGGTGAGATAGAACACGCGGGTGCCGTCATGGTTGAACTGCGGCGATTCGCCCTCATCGGCCACGCGCACCGCGGTGCCGCCGGTCGCCGGCATCACGTAGATGCCGCGATCCCCGGACCACAGGCTGCCGGTGAGGCCGCCGCCGCCGGACTTGGTGTAGACCACGCGGCTGGCATCGGGCGAGAACTTCGGTCCGTAATAGAAGCCTTTGTCGCTGGTGATGCGGCGGCCGCTGCCGGCGCCACCGGCATCGCGCACGTAGATCGCGCTGAGCGCCTCGTCCGACCAGGTGGTGTACAGCAGCTTGCGGCCATCGGCGCTGAAGCTGGGCTGGTATTCGAACAGGTTGTCGTTGCCGGTCAGGCGCTCGGGCTTGCCGTCGGGCAGGCGCTTGCGCCACAGATGGCCGACCGCGTGGAACACCAGGGTCCTGCCGTCGGCGCTGGTGGCGACATCGCGGATCATCTTCGGCGCGAAGCTGCCTTCCTCGATCGTCTGCTCGAAGCGCAGCGGCGCGGTCACGGTCTGCTCGACCGCGGCGGTGAACGGGATGTTGGCCGCGGTGCCCTTGGCGATGTCGATGCGCCACAGCTTGCCCTGCGCCCACAACACCACCGCACTGGAATCCGGGGTCCAGTCGAAGTTCGCGTAGGGGCCGAAGATCGCCCATGCCTCCTGCATGTCGTGGCTGAGCCCGTCCCACACCGGCCGCACCTGGCGGCTTTGCAGGTCGAGCACGTGCAGCACCGACTTGGCACGCACGCGCTTGACGAACGCAAGCGACTTGCCGTCGGGGGAGGGCTGCGGCCGCACCGCACCGCCGGGGGTGTTGACCAGGGTCTCGGTCTTGCCGGTCTGGCGGTCGAGCCGCTTGATCGCGTAGATGCCCTTGTGCGGGTTCTTGTTGTACTGGAACGTGTCCCCGCCACTGACGTCCTCGGAGAAGTACACGTAGCGCCCGTCGGGCGACACCGCCGGTTCACCGAGATCCTGCTGGTCGTTCTTCTGCTTGGTCAGCTGCAGCCCGCCGCTGCCGGCGCCGCTGGCGTGGTACATCCACAACTCGCCGGCGCCGAGCGAGCGCTCGCCGGTGAAGTGCTTGCGGCCGATGATGAAGCGCCCGTCGGGGGTCCATGCCGGGTTGTTGAGCAGGCGGAACTTCTCCTCGCTCACCGCGACGGGGTTGCTGCCGTCGCTGCGCACGCGCCACAGGTTGTTGCCGCCGCCACGGTCGGAGGTGAACGCAAGCTCCTTGCCGTCGGGCGACCAGCGCGGCTGCACGTCCCAGGCCGGGCCGTGCGTGATGCGCCGCGCGGCACCGCCGCCGATCGGCAGCCGGTACAGGTCGCCCAGCAGCGAGAACGCAAGCTCGCGCCCGTCCGGCGAGACGTCCACGTCGATCCAGGTGCCTTCGTCGGTGTCGAAGCGCACGGCCTTGGTCGGGCCATGCGCGGCGCTGACGTCCCACTTGGGTTCGTCCTTGTCGCCCGGCTTGGACTTGCCTTTGGCGGTCTGCAGCGGCGCTGACGCCGGGTCGGTGCCGACCGGCTCCAGCGCGTCCTGTTCCAGCTGCACCGGAGGCTCGCGGTCCGCAGGCGGGGCCGGCTGTGGTGCCGGCGGCGGATCCTGTGCGAACGCGGGCGCGGCGAGCAACGTGGACAGCGCGCTGGCGAGCGCGAGGGACAGCAGGCGATGGGTCGGCTTCATTCGGCTCGGCACGCGGTGGGCAAGCCTGTGAGCCTAACGCGTCACGGCTATCGCTGGACCGGGCTGAAAGTCCTGCCTTGGCGCTACGAACGTGACGCCAGCCTTGTTTTGGTGCGTGGCGTGCGCCGACAGCGTGCACTGCCT
>DATHRJ010000137.1:0-3455 GCA_035465455.1 Lysobacter sp. | reverse complement strand
ATCACCGCGTACGCGCGCCACGGCCGCCATGCCTCGGCGCACGCGGCCAGCGCCTTGCTGGCGAGCGCGGTGCCGTCGCTGCTGGCGGCGCGGCGCAGCACCAGGTCGTCGGTCGGGAACGCATCGGGATGGCCCAGCCCGCGCATCGCGATGTACTGCGCGGTCCACGGGCCGATGCCGGGCAGCGCCACCCAGCGCGACACGAACTCGTCGAGCGTGCGCTCACTGCGGAAATCCACGCTTCCGTCGAGCAGCGCGCACGCGACCGTTCGCACCGTATCGGCACGCGCGCGGGTCAGGCCGATGCGGGTGAGGTCGGCTTCGGCCAGCGCCTCCGGCGTCGGGAACCGATGTTCCAGTCCGGGCACCGCGTGGCCGTCGGGCAACGCCTGCCCGAACTGCCGTGCCAGCCGTGTCGCCAGAGTGCGCGCCGCCGCGACGCTGACCTGCTGGCCGAGCACCGCGCGTACCGCGATCTCGAACCCGTCCCAGCCGCTGGGCAGGCGCAGTCCGGGGTGTTCCTGCAGCAGCGGGCGCAGGCGCGACGATGCGGACAGCGCATCGGCGATCGCGCGCGGGTCGGCGTCCAGGTCGAACATTCGCCGCAGCCGGGTGACGATGTCGAGCAGGTGCGCCGATGCGGCGCCGTGCAGCTCCAGCTTCAACGCATGCTCGCCGCCGGGCCACGCGCTCACGCGCAACCAGCCCGGAGGCGATGCCGGGTCGTCGCCCGGAGCGGCGATCACCCTTGCGTAGCTGGCGTCGTCGACCAGTTCCACGCCCGGCAAGGCACGACCGCGCAGGAACCCGAGCATCGCGGCGAAGTCGTACGGCGGCCGGTAGCCCAGGCGCAGCATCAGCGCGTCGGTGACCATGGCCCCCGGGCGCCGGCGCAAGTCGCGCGGGGCCATCCGGTATGCGTCGCGGAACGTGGTGTTGAAGCGGCGCAGGCTGCCGAACCCGGCGGCCAGCGCGACCTCGGTCACCGGCAGCGTGGTCTCGGTCAGCAGTTGCTTGGCAAACAGCAGGCGCCGGGTCGCATGCACGCCCAGCGGCGCGACGCCGAGGCGGTCGACGAACAATCGTCGCAACTGGCGCTCGCCAAGGCCGACGCGCCCGGCCAGCGCCGCGAGCGGCTGCCCGGCCAGCGCGCCCTCGTCGATCAGCTTGAGTGCGCGCGCGACCGTCGCGTCGCCGCGGCGCCACGCGCCATCGCCCGGCGAAAGCTCCGGCCGGCAGCGCAGGCACGGACGGAAACCGGCCGCTTCGGCCGCGGCGGCATTCGCGTAGTAGCTGACGTTGCGCTGCTTCGGCGTGGGCGCGGGGCACACCGGCCGGCAGTAGATGCCGGTGGTGGCGACCGCGGTGAAGAACAGGCCATCGAAGCGCGCATCGCGGCTCAGTCGCGCCTGGTCGCACACGCGCCGGTCCAGCGCGAAGGCGGGCGCGGGAGGGTTCGCTTGCGTGGCGGGGTCGCTCGACATGCACGCAGGCTAGCACCGCCACCGGCGGCTGACTCGCCGGATTCGGACATGGATGTCAGGCCATGGAAAGCGGCAGTCGGCGGGGGGTGTGGGGTCCAGGCATCGTCCAGCGGACAGGGCAGCAGCCAGCGTTGCGATCGCCGCCATGACTTCCGTCGCTGGCGCCTGAAGCGTGGGCGGCCGATAGTGCGGACCAGTTGCCGTCTCCATCTCTGCGAGGCTTTCATGAGCACTGCATTCCGCACCCTCCGCCTGTTCGTCGCGGGCCTCGCGTTGCCAGCCAGCGTCTTCGCCGCGCAACCGGTGACATCGGAGCCATCGCAAGCCGATGCCAGCCAGTCCGCACGATGCGAGGTGTGGGCGCGCGAGCTGGGCTTCGCCCGGTCGGTCGCCGATCATGACGCCGGCGCGTTCGCCGATCACGTCCATGCCGATGCGGTGTTCGGCCCCACCACGCCCGAGCCCGCACACGGCCGCGAAGCGGTGGTGCGGCAGTGGGACGGGCTGATCGCGGGCAAGGGCGTGCGGCTGTACTGGTATCCGGCGAAGGTGGTGGCCGCCGGCACCGGCGACCATGCCTGGTCGACCGGGCCCGCGCTGTACGACGATCCATCGCCCACGGCGACGCACCGCTACCGACTCGGCCGGTTCAACTCGGTCTGGCACCGCGACGGCGATGGCGCGTGGCGGGTGCTGTTCGACGACGGCGATGCACCGCAGCCCGCCAGCGAGGATCAGGCCGCCGCGTTCCACGCAGGTCGGATCGAGACCTGCCCGAAGCCGTAGCCCGGGCAAGCAACGCGCACCCGGGACCTCGCGAATTCCCGGTTGCGAAACACGCGTACACACGCGATACGCACAAGCGTGACGACCAGCTAAACCGCCGCTGCGCGGCCGGTCGGCGTGCCCGCGGCGGGCGTATCTTCGACACGCGAGGAATGCCCAACCCACGGAGGATTCGCCATGAATCGCCTGATGATCGCCAGCCTGTGCATTGCCGGGCTGCTCGGCATCCCGGCTTGCGCCACTCAGCATCCGGGAGCAGCCGGCTACGAACGCGGACCCGCTTCCGCCGGGGCCATGCCACTAAACGAAAGGTATTGCCTGCGGCACACCGGCACGCATATCGACCTGCGCCGGCACCAGACATCCGAGCAGGACTGCATCGCCGCCGGCGGCCGCGTCTACACCCGCGCGGACCTGGAGCGCACCGGTGAGGTCGACATCGCCGAAGCGCTGCGCAAGCTGGACCCGGCGATCCAGTAGGTCGCGTCCTTGGTAGCCCGGGTGACTGCAGCGCACCCGGGGCGCGTACTCCGGCAAGTTCCGCGAGGTTCCGGCTGTCGCGCTTTAGCCGGGTTACGGTCGCGCGCGCAACGCCGGCGCGAGCGAGTCGATGTCGCCATCGTTCGCGGCTGGCTGGATGCCGATCAACCGCGCAAGCAACGGGTACACATCGACGTTGTCGAACGCCGGCAGCGTGGTTCCCGGCACGAATGCGGGGCCATGGGCGATGAACAGCGCCCGCATCGATCCGGCCTCCGGTGCGTAGCCGTGTGCGCCGCGGGTGGTGGTCGAGTTGCGCCGTGCCAGCGTCGCCTGCGGCCGCGCGTCCCAGCCTTCCTGCATCTGGCACACGATGGCCGGCACGCGCGGGTGTCTGCCGAATTGCCAGGCCACCGGCACCGCGTCCTTGCGCCAGCACTCGTAGCGCTCGTGCGCACCGAGCAGGGATTTCTCGGCCGCGCCGGTGCGCCCCGGCAGCGGCGCGAAACCCACCGCCTGGCCGTGGGTGATCGCCGTCGCATCGGTCGGCGCCACCATGTCCTCGATCGCGATGCTGTGCCCAGGCTTGGCCGCGGCCATGCCGTGGTCTGAGACGATCACCAGGTTCACCGGGTCGCGCCCGGCCAGGCCGTCCAGCAGGCGCCCGATCGCGCGGTCGAGCTCCGCCACCGACGCATGCGCCTG
>DATHRJ010000136.1:0-4286 GCA_035465455.1 Lysobacter sp. | reverse complement strand
CGATCATAAGCCACCGCTCCGGCGGTGGCGGTGCCGTCAGCCCGGTTGCGCTGCGGGGGCTGCGGCAGCGGCCGACCGGCGGGAACCGCGGGCGACGTCCCTGCACCGTGCACGATCCCATTGAGGGGCGCACGCTCCCGGCACCGCGATGGAATCAGCGTGCCGTGATCCGCACCGCCACTTCGCGCCCGAGCAGAGTCGCAGCCAGCAGCTCCCATCCCAGCCCGCTGGCGACGACGAACTCCTCGAAAGCACGCAGTTCGTGTTGTTCGTAACCGGGGTCGCCGCGCCGGTCATCGAACACAAACGCCGCAGGCCATCGGCCAGGGCGGCGTCGGCCAGATCGTCACGGGCCGTCATCGAAGCCGCCCGGACCAGCGCCACGCGTGCGTCCGGGTTATCGGGCGCCAGCTCGCACGCGGCCACGAAGCCGTCGATCGCGGCCGTATATTCGCCGCACATCCAGTGCCCGCGTGTGAGGGCCAGCGCACTGTCGGCGGTGCGCAGCGCGGCGTGCTCGCGCGCCAATCCCGCAAGCCAGGTGCGCCGGGCATGATCCAGCGACTGCGGCGGTGGTTTCATGTGAAGTCTCCGTGTAGCCGCACATGGTACGTCCGCATGGCGGCGTTTTCCGCACTGCGGTAGGCTTCCCGGTCCTTCCCAGCGCGCCAGAACCGTGACCATTCCTGCTGCTCCCGAGCTCCCGGCGTTCGATCCTTCCACGGTCGAGGCGGCCGCGCAGTCGTTCTGGGACGGTACTCGCGCGTTCGAAGTCGACGAAACGTCGGCCAAGCCGAAGTACTACTGCCTGTCGATGCTGCCGTACCCGTCCGGCGCGCTGCACATGGGCCACGTACGCAACTACATGCTCAGCGACGTGATCAGCCGGCACAAGCGCATGTGCGGCTACAACGTGCTGCAACCGATGGGCTGGGACGCGTTCGGCCTGCCCGCCGAGAACGCCGCGATCAAGCACAAGACCGCGCCGGCGAAGTGGACCTACGCGAACATCGCGCACATGAAGACCCAGCTGAAGATGATGGGCTACGCGATCGACTGGTCGCGCGAGTTCGCCACCTGCGAGCCTTCGTACTACGTGCACGAGCAGCGCATGTTCGTGCGGTTGATGAAGCAGGGGTTGGCCTATCGCAAGAACTCGGTGGTCAACTGGGATCCGGTCGACCAGACGGTGCTGGCCAACGAGCAGGTCATCGACGGTCGCGGCTGGCGTACCGGCGCGCTGGTCGAGAAGCGCGAGATCCCGCAGTGGTTCCTCAAGATCACCGACTACGCACAGGAACTGCTCGACGGGCTGGACACGCTGCCGGGCTGGCCGGAATCGGTCAAGACCATGCAGCGCAACTGGATCGGGCGTTCGGAAGGGCTGGAGATCCGCTTCGAGGTTCGCGATGCGCGTGCCAATTCGCTCGAACCGGTCACCGTGTTCACCACGCGCCCGGACACGCTGATGGGGGTGACGTTCCTGTCGATCGCCGCCGAACATCCGCTTGCGCTGCAGGCGGCCAGCACCGATGAGGACCTGGCTGCGTTCATCGCCGACCTGCGCAAGGGCGGCGTGACGGAAGCCGAACTGGAGACCCAGGAAAAGCGCGGGATGGACACCGGCCTGCGCGCGATCCATCCGGTCACCGATGAGGAGTTGCCGATCTACGTCGCCAACTTCGTGCTCATGAGCTATGGCACCGGCGCGGTGATGGCCGTGCCCGGGCACGACCAGCGCGACTGGGAGTTCGCCAAGGCCTACCGCCTGCCGATCAGGACCGTGATTGTCCCGGACGTGGTGCGCGAGGCGTTGCAGGAGATGCAGCGCGACCTGGGCCAGCACGCCGATCCGATGGCCGCGGCGCTGGGCGAGTCGCCGGCCACCGACACCTACGACACGCGTGCCGCAGTGCAGGTGGTCGAGGATTTCCAGCGCGGGCTGGACGAGCAGGGCGCGTGGACCGAGCGCGGCTGGCTGGTGAACTCCGGCGAGTACGACGGCATGGATTCCGGGCAGGCGTCCGAGGCGCTTGCGACGCACCTGGAAACTCACGGTGATGGCACGCGGAGGGTCAATTTCCGCCTGCGGGACTGGGGGGTGAGCCGCCAACGCTACTGGGGTTGCCCGATCCCGGTGATCTACTGCGAACGCTGCGGCGCACTGCCGGTGCCCGAGGACCAGTTGCCGGTGGTGCTGCCTGAGGACGTCGAATTCATGGGCACCGGCTCGCCGATCAAGGCCGACCCGGAATGGCGCAGGACCACCTGCCCCGGATGCGGCGGTGCTGCCGAGCGCGAGACCGACACCTTCGACACGTTCATGGAGTCCAGCTGGTACTACGCGCGCTACACCTCGCCCGGCGCGGCGACCCAGGTCGACGAACGTGCGAATCACTGGCTGCCGATCGACCAGTACATCGGCGGGATCGAGCACGCGATCCTGCACCTGCTGTATTTCCGCTTCTATCACAAGCTGCTGCGCGACCAGGGCCTGGTTGCGAGCGACGAACCGGTGATCAACCTGCTGACCCAGGGCATGGTGATCGCCGAGACGTTCTACCGCGTCAACGCCGACGGCGCCAAGGACTGGATCAATCCGGCCGACGTGGATATCGCGCGCGACGAACGCGGCCGCGTCACTGGCGCCACGCTCAAGGCCGACGGCCAGCCGGTGGTGATCGGCGGCACCGAGAAGATGTCCAAGTCGAAGAACAACGGTGTCGATCCGCAGCAGATGGTCGGCAAATTCGGGGTCGACACCGTGCGGCTGTTCTCGATGTTCGCCGCGCCGCCGGAGCAGTCGCTGGAGTGGAACGAGGCCGGCGTGGAGGGCATGGCGCGGTTCCTGCGCCGGTTCTGGCGCGAGGTGCTCTCGCACGTGTCGCAGCCGGACCATCCGGAGGTGGACGAGGCCGCGCTGGACGCCGGGCAGAAGGCGCTGCGCCGCCAGTTGCACGCGACCATCCAGAAAGTCGACGACGACTACGGCCGCCGCCACAGTTTCAACACCGCGATCGCCGCGCTGATGGAACTGCTCAACCATGTATCGAAATTCGACGACATGAGCGACCAGGGCCGCGCGGTGCGCCATGAGGCGCTGCAGGCGATGGTGCTGCTGCTCAACCCCGTCACCCCGCACCTCAGCCACGCGTTGTGGCAGGCGCTCGGACACCCGGAGACACTGCTGGAGGACGTGCCGTTCCCCAAGGCCGATCCCGCGGCACTGGTGCGCGACGCGGTCACGATGGCGGTGCAGGTCAACGGCAAGCTGCGCGGCACGATCGAGGTCGCGGTCGACATCGACAAGGACGAGGCGCAGCGGCTGGCGCTGGCCGAGCCGGGCGTGGCCCGGTTCCTCGAAGGCCAGAGCGTGCGCAAGGTGATCGTGGTGCCGGGCAAGATCGTCAACATCGTCGCCGGCTGATGGAGCGCGCGCCAGGGTTTCTCGCGCAAGTGCCGCGCGCCCATCGGGACGGGATGCCCGGCATTGCCCGCGGGCATCGCGGGAACGGCCGTGTTCAGCCTGCCGCGCTCGGCCGGCTTGCCGCCTTCGGCCGCCTCGTCCAGACTTCGCCGATGACCCGTCCCCTCCTGATGATCGTTCTCGCGCTGGCGCTGTCGGCCTGCGGCTTCCAACTCCGCAACGCACTTGTCCTGCCGCCCGACCTGGGTCCGGTGAAGGTGGTGTCGGTCGACTCGCGCAGTCCGCTGGCCGAGTCCCTCGCGCAGGCGCTCACCCGCGCGGGCGCGGTGCCCGCTACGTCCGCCACGCAGGATGCCGCCGTGCTCGATCTCCAGGCCGAGCGCTGGGGCGATACCCCGATCAGCGTCGATGCCCTGGGCCGCGGGCAGGAGTTCAGCCTGCGCTATGCGGTGGTGTTCGAGTTACGCAAGGCCGATGGCACCAGGCTGGTGCCGCAGCAGACCATCGAGCTGTCGCGCGACTACATCGCGATTCCGACGCGGTCGGAGGGCACCGAAGGCGAGCGCGAAATCCTCGTGCGCGAGTTGCGCCGCGAAATGACCGCCTCGGTATTGCGCCGGATCGACGCGGTGACCCGCCGGGGTGCTGGCGGACAGGCGGGCCAGCCCGCGCCTGCCGTGGTCGCGCCCGATGCGGCCAGGGCCGCGCAGGACGCGCTCGACGCGCTGGATGCAAGGGACGCCCCGCCGGTGGACGAGGTTCCGCCGGAAGATCCCCCGCCCGGCGCCCCTGCACCGCGCTGAGATGGAGCTGAAACCGGAACAGCTGGCCATCCAGCTCGACTCCGAGACGCTGCGCC
>DATHRJ010000135.1:0-3881 GCA_035465455.1 Lysobacter sp. | reverse complement strand
GGTGGGAAGGAAATCAGCCGATCACGTCCATCAGGCCGTACATCGGCAACAGGATGGCCATGATCACGATGCCGACGATCACCGCCAGCACCACGGTCACCAGCGGCACCAGCGCCGCCAGCATCCGGTCCAGCGCGGTCGCGGTTTCCTGATCGAAGGTGTCGGCGGTCTTGAGCAGCATCGCATCCAGCGCCCCGGATTCCTCGCCGACCTGGATCATCTGCAGCGCCAGCCGCGGAAACCGCTTGCCGCGGCCCAGGGCGGCGGACAGCGACACGCCGTTCTTGACCTCGTCCGCGGCAGCCTCGACGTCGGCGGCCAGCACGCGGTTGCCGAGCACCGTGCGGCCGATGCCGAGCGCCGTGAGCAGCGGCACGCCATTCTTGACCAGGGTACCGAGGGTGCGCACCAGCCGCGCGGTCTCGACCTTGGCGATGAGGTTGCCGGCCAGCTTCTGCCGCAGCAGCCAGCCGTCCAGCGCCTCGCGGAACACCGGATCACGCCGCTTGCGGTCGAACCACCACAGGGCCAGCGCCGGCACCGCCAGCAGCACGATCCACCAGTCACGCACCAGCAGGCCCAGCCAGAGCACCAGCCGGGTGAAGAACGGCAACGGCGCCTCCAGGCTTTCGTACATCAACGCGAATTGCGGCACCACGTAGCCCAGCAGGAACAGCAGGCTCAGGCTGACCATGACCATCAGGATCGCCGGATAGATCAGTGCATTGACCACGCGCCCCTGCAGTGCACGCGCGCGCTCGAGGTAATCGGCCAGCCTCGCGAGCGTCTCGTGCAGGCTGCCTCCGGCCTCGCCGGCGCGCACCATGTTGACGTACAGCCGCGAGAACGTGCCGTGCTGGCGTTCCAGCGCGGTCGACAGCGCGGTGCCACCACGCACCGCATCGCGCACGTCGGTGACGGTGCGCCTGGCCGCCTCGTCCTCGGGCAGCTCCAGCAGGATCGTCAGCGCCCGATCGAGCGGCTGGCCGGCGCCGAGCAGCGTCGCCAGCTGCTGGGTGAACTGCACCAGCCGCGGACCGGCGAACGGCTTGGGCTTGAACAAGCCTTTCCATACCGATGCGCCGCCGCCCTCGCTGGCCAGCAGCGCCTCGACCGGCAGGTGGCCCTGCTCCTGCAGGCGCAATACGACTTCGGTATTGCTCGCGGCGTCCATCTGGCCGTCGAGCATTTCGCCGCGCGCGTTGAGTGCCTTGTAGTGGTAGAGGGGCATGGGCAGGCAGTTCGCTCTTGCTCGTCATTCCCGCGAAGGCGGGAATCCAGTGACGTGGTGTTTGACCTTCAACCGACGATCGCCGGCCACAAATCGTTCCAGTACGGGTTGCTCTCCAGAATCAGCCTTGCCTTCCAATCACGGTTCCATTTCCTGGGTTGTATCTCGCGCGTGATCGCAGCTTCGATCGTCGCGCGCTGTTCGTACATACCGGCTTCGTAACATCGTACTGGGCGGCGAGGCCCTCGACGGCATGTTCGCGATGCTGCCAGACCTTCGCCATGTTTCGATTGCTCGCAGGCAGGTGGACCGCCGGTTGCCTTTCCCTATGCACCAAAGCTCAAGTCACTGGATTCCCGCCTACGCGGGAATGACGATCACACGCCAGGCGCTCCTGCCGGCGTCGCGCTACGCATCCTCGGTCACCCGCAGCACTTCCTCGATCGTGGTCAGCCCGGCGAGCGCCTTGGCGATGCCGTCCTCGTACATCGTGCGCATGCCGGCATCGCGCGCCAACTGCTCCAGTTCGCCCATGCCGGCGTGGCGCATGACCGCGCGGCGCAGGGCGTCGTCCATCACCAGGAACTCCATGATCGTGGTGCGGCCGTGGTAGCCGCTCGGCGCCAGCGCCGACGGTCCCGGGTGGTACAGGAAGATCTCGCCCTCGGGCTGGAACTTTCGCAGCGAGAACCGCTCGATCTCCTCGGGCGAGGCGGCCACCCGCAGCGCATGCGTGGGTTCCAGCCGGCGCACCAGGCGCTGGGCGAGGATGCCGTTGATCGTCGAGGTCAGCAGGTAATCTTCCACGCCCATGTCGAGCAGGCGCGCGATGCCACCGGCGGCGTTGTTGGTGTGCAGGGTCGACAGCACCAGGTGGCCGGTCAGCGCCGACTGGATCGCGATGCGCGCGGTCTCCAGGTCGCGCATCTCGCCGATCATGATGATGTCCGGGTCCTGGCGCACGATCGAACGCAGCGCCTGGGCGAAGTCCAGCCCGATCTGCGGCTTGGCCTGGATCTGGTTGATGCCCTCGATCTGGTATTCGACCGGATCCTCGACGGTGATGATCTTGACATCACTGGTGTTGAGTTTGCTCAGCGCCGTGTACAGCGTGGTGGTCTTGCCCGAGCCGGTCGGGCCGGTGACCAGCACGATGCCGTGCGGCTGCTCCAGCACGCGCTGGAACTGCGGCAGGAATTCATTGGTGAAGCCCAGCCGTTCGAAGTCCAGCACCACGGTGCCGCGATCGAGCAGTCGCATCACCACCGACTCGCCGTGCGCGGTCGGCACCGTGCTCACGCGCAGGTCGAGCTCCTTGCCCTGCACCCGCAGCATGATGCGGCCGTCCTGCGGCAGGCGGCGCTCGGCGATGTTGAGCTTGGCCATGATCTTGACGCGGCTGATCACCGCGGCCGTCAGGTTGGCGGGCGGGCTTTCGCCTTCGGCCAGCACCCCATCGACGCGATAGCGCACCTTGAGCCGGGTCTCGAACGGCTCGATGTGGATGTCGGAGGCGCGCAACTCGACCGCGCGCTGGATCACCAGGTTGACCAGCCGGATCACCGGCGCCTCCGATGCCAGGTCGCGCAGGTGCTCGACATCGTCCAGGTCGCTGCCCTCGCCCTCGGCAGTCTCCACGATCGCCCCCATCGCGCTGCGGCCCTGGCCATACCAGCGTTCGATCAGGTCGCCGATTTCCGCGCGCAGGCCCACGAACGGGCGCACCTCGCGCTGCACCGCCAGGCGCACCGCATCGAGCAGGTAGACATCCTGCGGATCGGCCATCAGCAGGTCGACCTGCGAGTCGCTCTCGCTGAGCGGGCACACCGCGAACTGCTTCATGAACTTCGGACTCAGCGCCACGCCTTCGGGCGGCAACTCCGGCGCGTCCTTGATCGCCAGCAGCGGCAGGTCGAGCGCCTCGGCCACGGTTTCGGCATGGTCGCGCTCCGACACCAGCCCGAGCCGCGCCAACAGGCCGAGCAGGCTGCCACCGGTTTCCTCGTGCAGGCGCCGAGCGCGGACCAGGTCTACGTCCTTGAGTCGCCCGCGCGCCAGCAAGGTGTCCACGATCTGCTCGTCGATCGTGGGTGCGGCGCTTGGATCGCCACCAAGGACGTCAGCCACTGCGTTCACACCGCCCTCCGGAAAAAACGTCGACCGGCCGACTTTAGCAGCTTGAATCGCTGCGTCGGAGCGCCGGGCTTCGGGGTTCATCCCTGGATCTGGAACGGCCAAAGCGCGGTGCGGCGGCCGCCACGCAGCGCCCGGCTGACCGATGAACCCCATGACCGGAGCACGGGATACAGGTCCTTGCCGAGCCCGCTATGCCTCGGCAATCCCCAGGCAATGCCGATGACCGGGCATTCCCGCCAAACGCCGCGAGGTGACCGGCCCGCTGCAGAATCGATCCGATGCTCCGCGGGCGTGCTCAGCGGACCGCGACGCGCGCGTTGCGGAACATCCGCAGCCAGGGCGAGTCCTCGCCCCACTCGCGCGGCGCCCAGCTGAAGTTGGCGTTGCGCAGGGTGCGTTCCGGGTGCGGCATCAGGATGGTGACGCGCCCGTCATCGCTGGTGAGTCCGGTGATGCCGTCCGGCGAGCCGTTGGGGTTGGCTGGGTACGCGCTGGCGACCGCGCCATCACCGTC
>DATHRJ010000134.1:0-2628 GCA_035465455.1 Lysobacter sp. | reverse complement strand
CGGCCGCTGATCGAGGCGATCGCCGCCGATTCCAGCGCTTCCTCCTCGGTGGCCTCGGGCAGCAGGCCGGGCAGGCGCGAGGCGAGCAGGGTCTTGCCGCAGCCGGGCGGACCGATCAGCAGCAGATGATGGCCACCGGCCGCGGCGATCTCCAGCGCGCGCCGCGCATGCGGTTGCCCGCGCACGTCCACCAGGTCCGGGCCGCGCAGGCGCAGCGTCGGCAGCGCCTTGGCCGGCGGTAGCGGCTTGCGGCCCTCGAGCATCGCGCAGACCTCCAGCAGGGTGCGCGCGGTGCAGGCCTCCACCCGGCTGGCGAGCGCGGCCTCGGCGCCATTGCCCAGCGGCACGATCAGCTTGTGCCCCGCATCGGCCGCGGCCAGCGCCGCCGGCAGCACGCCGTCGACCGCGCGCAGCTCGCCGGTCAGGCCGAGCTCGCCGAGGAACTCATACTGGTGCAGTCCGTCCAGCGGGATCTGCCCGCTTGCGGCGAGGATGCCCAGCGCGATCGCCAGATCGAAGCGCCCGCCGTCCTTGGGCAGGTCGGCGGGGGCGAGGTTGACCGTGATCCGCCGGGCCGGGAACTCGAACTGGGCGCACTGGATCGCCGCACGCACCCGGTCCTTGGCCTCGCGCACCGCGGCTTCGGGAAGGCCGACGATCGACATCGCCGGCAGCCCGCCGCCCAGGTGGACCTCGACCCGCACCGGCGGGGCACGCACGCCCGACCGCGCACGGCTGTGCACGAGCGCCAGGTTCATCGCGGCGACTCAGTGGCGCGGCGGAACGGTGGGGCCGGGCTGAGCTTCCAGCTCGGCGACCGCGCGCTGCAACTGCTCCAGCTTCTCGCGCGTGCGCAGCAGCACCGCGCGCTGTACTTCGAACTCCTCGCGCGTGACCAGGTCCAGCTTGGCCAGCCCGGTCTGCAGCACCGCCTTGAAGTTCTGCTGCAGTTCGTCGCGCAGGTCCTGGGTGGCGTCGCCGCGCAGGCCCGATGGCACGAGGCTGCTGAGGCGGCGGGCGAGGTCGTCGATGTGGTTGAAGTCGATCATGGCGTGCTCCTGCGGCGTTGGGCCAAGCGTGCCTTGCCTGCCGCGACGGCGCCGTTGGCGGAGGCCGCGGTGCACCATCGGAAAAGTCCCAAGGCCGGTTGCCAGCCCGCGGGCCGCACTAGAGCATGCGCCGCACCCGGCCCGCAAGCGCGTGCACCGAGCCGCGCGCGCTATCCTGCGGCAACGAAACAGTACCCAATGGAAGTCCGATGAAGATGATCATGGCGGTGATCAAGCCGTTCAAGCTCGACGACGTGCGCGAAGCGCTTTCCGAAGCCGGGGTGGCCGGCATCACCGCCACCGAGGTCAAGGGCTTCGGCCGCCAGAAGGGCCACACCGAGCTGTACCGCGGCGCCGAGTACGTGGTCGACTTCCTGCCCAAGATCAAGCTGGAGGTCGCGGTCACCGACGACCAGGCCGACACCGTGGTCGAGGCGATCATGAAGGCCGCCGGCACCGGCAAGATCGGCGACGGCAAGATCTTCGTCTGGGATCTGGACCACGTCGTCCGCATCCGCACCGGCGAGCTGGACGGGGATGCGCTTTGACGATCGCCTGCTTGCCGAACCCCTTACTTATCAGCGGCGTTACGGCGCCCGGGAGCCAGGATGTGATGCGGATGCCTCCTTTCCTGAAGTTGCTTGTCCTTGCCGTCGGCATGCTGTCGTCGGCCCACGCTGCCGAAAGCGAACCGGTGGTCATCGACGATCCGATCTATGCGCACCCGCAGCGTCTCGTCGAAGTCGAATCCGGCAGGAGGCTCAACATCCATTGCACCGGCAACGGATCTCCAGCCGTGATCATTGATGCTGGTTTGACCGAGCCCACCAGTTCGTGGGGATTGGTCCAGCCGATGGTGGCGGCCAAAACCATGGTCTGCTCATATGATCGGGCCGGCGTGGGTTTCAGCGACGCTGGCCAGCGTGCCGGTTCCAGCGCGAACATCGTCGATGATCTGCATCGTTTGCTCGCCGCGGCAGCGATAAAACCGCCGTATGTGCTCGTCGGCCATTCCTATGGCGGCATGAACGTCAGGCTTTTCGCACATGTCTACCCGTCCGAGGTGGTCGGCATGGTCCTCGTCGATCCGTCACACGAAGATCAGAGGGAGGGATATCGAAAGCTAGACCCCGAGAAGCGCACTTCGGAACAATGGGACGCATATGCCGTTGAACCCAGCTTGAAACTCCGACGCGAGTGCGTTTCGGCAGCCGATTCCGGATTCACGCCGGGCACGGACATCCACAAGAAATGCAGCTTTCCTCAGTACCCGCAGCTGAGTGCTGAAATTCAAGCGGCAACGGCACGGTTTCAACTGCGGCGTGGTTTTCAGCAAGCCCAGTTGAGTGAGGAAGAGAACATCTTCCGCGCAAGTTCGGAGCAGGTGCGTGCAGCACGCCGCCGGTTCGGCGACATGCCGCTCGTCGTCCTGACGGCATCGCCTCCGCTTCCTCCCAAAGACCCGATCACGCCGGAAAAGTGGGCGCATAGGCAGGCGAGGTATCAGATGTGGGCCGGACTCCACGCAAGTCTCGCGGCGTCTTCGCTACGCGGCGTCCAACGTGTCGTTCCGGAGACC
>DATHRJ010000133.1:0-2532 GCA_035465455.1 Lysobacter sp. | reverse complement strand
CTGGCGCGCAAGTTCCATCCCGACGTAAGCAAGGAGTCGGGCGCCGAGGAGAAGTTCAAGTCGGTCAACGAGGCTTACGAAGCGCTGCGCGACCCCGAGAAGCGCGCCGCCTACGATCAGTTGCGCACGCGCGGTTATCGTCCTGGCGACGACGTCCAGCCGCCGCCGGGTGGTTTTGGCGCGGGTCACGGCGGGGTCGATTTCGAGGAGATCTTCGCCGGAGGCGGTGCCGGTGGCGGGTTCAGCGACTTCTTCGAAGGGCTGTTTGGCCGCGGTCGTGGCGGCCCGGAGTTCGGTCAGCCCGGTCAGTTCGGGCAGCGTGGGCCGCAGCCGCGCGGACCCTCGGTGACGCGCGCCAAGCTGGCGGTCCCGCTGGAGTCGGTGTTCACCGGCAGTACCGTGCGCATCGGCATCAACGGCAAAACCCTGGAGGTGCGCGTGCCCAAGGGCGTGCGCGAGGGCCAGTCGATCCGTCTGGGTGGCCAAGGCAGCGGCGGCGGCGACCTGCTGCTGCAGATCGAATACGCGGCGCATCCGCAATTCGAGGTCGACGGCCGCAACGTGATCCATATCCTGCCGATCGCGCCGTGGGAGGCGGCACTGGGTGCGACGCTCAGCGTTCCCACCCTGGGCGGTCCGGTCGAGCTGAAGGTTCCGCCGAACTCGGAGGCAGGGCGCAAGTTGCGCCTGCGCGGACGCGGCTTGCCGGGCGATGCTTCCGGGAAGCTCGCCGCGGGGGACCAGATCGTGGAACTGGAGGTGCTGGCGCCGCGCGCGCAGTCCGATGCGCAGCGTGCCGCGTACGAAACCATGCGCGAGGCGTTCGGGGACGACTGGCGGCGGGCCTGATTCCAGGCCGCCGGAGACCGGT
The DNA here is from genome assembly GCA_035465455.1 of Lysobacter sp. Taxonomy (GTDB): domain Bacteria; phylum Pseudomonadota; class Gammaproteobacteria; order Xanthomonadales; family Xanthomonadaceae; genus Lysobacter_K. Next base: position 1,661 of record DATHRJ010000133.1, on the reverse strand, counting down.
CAGTGCGGAAGCAGCTGGCCGATGATCTCCGCCAGCTCGGCTTCGTTGAACGGTTTGGTGATGTAGGCCTTGGCGCCCTGGCGCATGCCCCAGACCCGGTCGGTGTCGAGGTCCTTGGTGGTCACCAGTACCACCGGGATGTGCTGGGTGGTCGGTTCGCGGCAGATCGCGCGGGTCGCCTGGAAGCCGTTGAGATTCGGCATCACCACGTCCATCAGCACCAGGTCGGGGATCTCGCGCTTGGCCGCCTCCACGCCTGCGGCGCCGTCCTCGGCGGTCATCGCTTCGTGACCCAGTTTCTCGACTATGCGGCTGATGCCCAGCAGCTGCGAAGGTGAGTCGTCGACGATCAGGATACGCGCCATGTTTTTCCCCGGTTCATCTGCCGATTGTAGCGGCGCCGGCCGATGCCGCAAGCATGGACGCGCAGGCGGTCACAGCTTGACGATCGTGCGGCCCATCGAACCGCCTGCCAGCATCGTCGGAAACACTGCCGGCAGTTCCGCCAGGGCGACCTCGCGCGTGCAGATGCGCTCCAGCTGCGCGGGTTTCCAGTCGCTTGCCAGGTGCTGCCACACCGCCTCGCGGATATCGCGCGCAGTCCCGGCCGAGGCCACCCCGAGCAGCGATACCCCGCGGATGATGAAAGGCATCACCGTGGTATCCAGCGTGTGCGAGGCCGCCAGGCCGGCACTGGCGACGTTGCCGTAGGGCGCGACCTGGGCCAGCAGGCTGGCCAGCATCGGGCCGCCGACGTTGTCCAGGCCGCCACCGAAGCGCACCGACTCCAGGGGGCGGTGGGTGCCCAGCGCATCGCGTCCGAGCACCTGGCTGGCACCGATCGCTTCCAGGTAATCGGCATGCTCGGGCTTGCCGCTGATGGCGTGCACCTGGAAACCCGCACGACTGAAGATATCGACCGCGAGCGAGCCCACGCCTCCGGTCGCGCCGGTAACCGCAAGCGGGCCGAGACCCGGCGTCTGCCGGTTGTCGAGCATGCGCAGCAGCGCCAGCGCCGCGGTGAAGCCGGCGGTGCCCAGGATCATGCTCTCGCGCAGGCTCAGGCCGGTTGGCAGCGCGATCACCCATTGCGCTTCCAGTCGCGCGTACTCGGCATAGCCGCCGTCGCGGGTCTCGCTCAATCCGCAACCGGTGACCAGCACCGCATCGCCTTCGCGGAACGCCGGGGCGGTGGAGGCGACGACATGGCCGGCGACGTCGATGCCGCCGACCAGCGGGAACCTGCGAAGGATCTTGCCTTCGCCGGTTCCGGCCAGTGCGTCCTTGAAGTTGACGGACGAGTACGCGGTCCGGATCACCACCTCGCCGGGGGACAGGTCGTCGAGCCGGACCCGCTCGATGCCACTGCGGTGACCGTGGTCATCGTGGCGGATGCGGAAGGCGTCGAAGCTGGCGGGAAGGCTCATCTGGGTTTCTCGTTGGTGAGCGGATCAGCGGATCGATTCTCAGCGCAGGCTTCGGCGCCCGAGTTCGGCGCCCTTGTCGGCGGGCAGCGGCTTGTACGCCTGCATCCATGCCAGCATCGCCTCGAGGTCCTCGCCGTGCCAGAGGTCGCGCCGCTGCTCGGGGTGCAGGAAGCCCTCCTCGACCATGCGGTCCATCATCGCGACCAATGGGGCATAGAAGCCGTCGACATCCAG
>DATHRJ010000132.1:0-12977 GCA_035465455.1 Lysobacter sp. | reverse complement strand
CGGCGGGATCCGCGGCGACAGCGACGGTACGGTCGCGGTGGCGGAGACCCGCCTTTCCGGCCTGGCCGACCACGTGGTGGTCGCCGCCAGCCACAGCGGGCTGCTGTTCTCGGCCGCGGCGTCGCGGCAGGCGATCGCGTTCCTGCGCACCGGGCGGTTCCAGCACTAGTCGCAGCCGGCGCCGGGCGATGGAACCTCCGCCTTCACATTCGGCAGCAGCGGCGGGCGAACGGGCGTAAAATTCCCGGCTCACCAACGCAGCCTTACGGATATCGCCATGGGTAGGGGACCTTCGATCGAAGGGCGCAAGAACGCCGAGGACGCCAAGCGCGGCAAAGTCTTCACCAAGCTGATCCGCGAGATCTCGGTCGCCGCGCGTGCCGGCGGCAGCGACGTGTCGAGCAATCCCCGGCTGCGCACCGCGATCGAGAAGGCCTACGCGGCCAACATGACCAAGGAAGTGGTCGAGCGCGCGACCAAGAAGGCCACCGGCGAGCTCGAAGGCGTCGAGTACGAAGAGATCCGTTACGAGGGCTACGGCCCCGGCGGCGTGGCGGTGATCGTCGACTGCCTGACCGACAACAAGGTCCGCACCGTCGCCGACGTGCGCCATGCGTTCACCAAGTTCGGCGGCAACCTCGGCACCGACGGCTCGGTCGCCTTCATGTTCAAGAAGCTCGGCGTGCTGAGCTTCGGCCCCGGAGCGGACGAGGAAAAAATCACCGAGGTCGCGATCGAGGCCGGCGCGGACGATGTGGTGGTGTACCCCAGCGACGGCGCGATCGACGTATTGACCGCCCCCGACGCCTTCGAGCCGGTCAAGGCCGCGATGATCGCCGCGGGCCTGCAGCCGGAGCACAGCGAGGTGACCCTGCGCGCCGACAACGATATCGCCGTCAGCGGCGACGTCGCCCAGGCCGTGGTCAAGCTGCTGGACTGGCTGGAAGACCTCGACGACGTGCAGAACGTCTACTCCAATGCCGAGCTCGGCGAGGACGCGTACGCATAACCGCGTAGGCTTGCGACGTGATCCGCTTTCCCCGGCCCCCCTTCTCCTGTCCGTGCCCCATTGCGCGTGGCGTGACCACGGCCGCGGAACCACGCCGCCACGGTGCGCCCGGGTGAGGATCCTCGGCATCGATCCGGGCTCCCAGCGCACCGGCGTCGGCGTCATCGACGTCGCCGCCGATGGCCGCTGCACCTTCGTGCACGCGCAGGCGCTGGTGTTGCTCGGCGCCGAGGACTTCCCTTCGCGGCTGGGCCTGCTGTGCCACGGCCTGGAACAGGTGCTGGACGCCTGGCAGCCGCAGCAGGTCGCGATCGAAACCGTGTTCATGGCCAAGTCCGCGACCTCCGCGCTCAAGCTCGGCCACGCGCGCGGCGCGGCGCTGGCAACCGTGGTGCGCCGGAACCTGCCGGTCAGCGAGTACGCGCCGCGCGTGATCAAGCAGTCGCTGGTCGGCGGCGGCGCTGCCGACAAGACCCAGGTGCAGCACATGGTGCGGCTGTTGCTGCGGCTGCCGGACCAGAAGCTGCAGGCCGATGCCGCCGATGCGCTTGCGATCGCGCTGACCCACGCGCACATGAGCGCGACCGTGGCGCGCACCGGCATCGCCATCAACCAGTTGCGGAGGCGCGGGACATGATCGGACGACTGCGGGGCACGCTGATCCACAAGCAGCCGCCGTGGCTGATCGTCGACGTCAATGGCGTCGGCTACGAGCTGGAAGCGCCGATGAGCACGTTCTACGACCTGCCCGAACTCGGCCGCGAAGTGTCGCTGTTCACCCATTACGCGCAAAAGGAGGACAGCGTCTCGCTGTACGGCTTCCTGCGCGAGAACGAGCGCCGCCTGTTCCGCGACGTGCAGAAGGTCACCGGCATCGGCGCCAAGATCGCGCTGGCGGTGCTGTCGGGGGTGCCGGTGGAGGAATTCGCGCGACTGGTGCAGGTCGGCGACATCACCGCGCTGACGCGCATTCCCGGCATCGGCAAGAAGACCGCCGAGCGCATGGTGGTCGAGCTGCGCGATCGCGCCGCCGACCTGATGGGCGGAGGCATCACCCTGGGCAGCAATGGCGCCCCGGCCGATGCGCAGAGCGAGGCGACGATCGCGTTGCAGCAACTGGGCTACAAGCCCGTGGAAGCCGCGCGCATGGCACGCGAGGCCACCGCCAGCGGCGAGGATGCCGCGACCATCATCCGCAAGGCACTCAAGTCCGCGCTGCGTTAGCGCCGGACCGATTCAGGACAAGCATGGCTACCTCTACCTCGCAGAACCCTGCCGCCCATGATGCGCACGCGTCGTCCGGTGGTCACGGCAAGATCGGGCTGACCGGGCTGATCGTCGGCGCGGTGGGCGTGGTGTTCGGCGACATCGGCACCAGCCCGCTGTACACGATCCGCCAGGCGTTCTCGCCAACCTACGGCCTGATCGCCAACCATGACACCGTGCTGGGCGTCCTGTCGCTGGTGTTCTGGTCGCTGATGATCGTGGTGACGTTGAAGTACGTGACCATCATCATGCGCGCCGACAACGACGGCGAGGGCGGGATCATGGCGTTGATGGCGCTGGCCCAGCGCAGCCTGCCCAAGGGCTCCAAGTCGAAGTACCTGGTGGGCATCTTCGGCATCCTGGGCGCATCGCTGTTCTTCGGCGACGGCGTGATCACCCCGGCGATCTCGGTACTGTCGGCGGTGGAGGGCCTGGACGTGGTCGCGCCGCAGCTGGACGACTGGATCGTGCCGGTCACGGTGCTGGTGCTGGCCGCGCTGTTTGCGACCCAGCGCTACGGCACCGCCAAGGTCGGGCGCATCTTCGGGCCGATCACGGTGCTGTGGTTCATCGTCCTGGCGGTGCTGGGCGTGGTCAACATCATGCATGAGCCGGAGGTGCTCAACGCGATCAACCCGTGGTGGGCGATGCAGTTCTTCCAGCAACACAGCTGGGGCGGCATCTTCATCCTCGGCGCGGTGGTGCTGGCGGTCACCGGTGGCGAGGCGATCTACACCGACATGGGCCATTTCGGCGCAAAGCCCATCCGCTACGGCTGGTACTTCTTCGTGTTGCCGGCGTTGATGCTCAACTACCTCGGCCAGGGCGCGCTGGTGCTCGAGGACCCGACCGCGATCCGCAATCCGTTCTACATCGGCGTGCCCGAATGGGGCCGGTTCCCGATGATCTTCCTGGCCACCGCCGCCACCGTGATCGCCTCCCAGGCGGTGATCACCGGCGGGTTCTCGGTGGCGCGCCAGGCGATGCAGCTGGGCTACATCCCGCGCATGACCATCAAGCACACCTCCAGCGCCACGATCGGCCAGATCTACATCCCGGCGATCAACTGGTCGATGATGGTCATCGTGATCGTGCTGGTGCTGGCCTTCCGCTCGTCGTCGGCACTGGCGACCGCCTACGGCATCTCGGTCTCGGCCACGATGCTGATCGACACCCTGCTGCTGGCGATCGTCGCGCGCGCGTTGTGGCCGCGCTGGCGGTTGTGGGTGCTGCCGTTGTGCGTGGTGTTCTTCGTCGGCGACGTCGCCTTCGTGATCGCCAACGGCGCCAAGATCCTGCAGGGCGGCTGGTTCCCGGTGGTGCTGGGCATCGTGCTGTTCACCCTGCTGCGCACCTGGCGCCGCGGTCGCGAACTGCTGCACGACGAAATCCAGAAAGAAGGCGTCGGGCTGGACACGTTCCTGCCCGGGTTGATGCTTGCCCCGCCGGTGCGCGTGCCCGGCACCGCGATCTTCATGACCGCCCAGACCGGCGTGGTCCCGCATGCGCTGCTGCACAACCTCAAACACAACAAGGTGCTGCACGAGCGCAACGTGTTCCTCACCGCCAAGACCCTGTCCACGCCGTACGCGCCGCTGGACCAGCGGCTGACGATCACCGCGATCGGCGATGACTTCTACCGCGTCATCGTCCGCTTCGGCTTCATGGAGACCCCGGACGTGCCGCAGGCGCTGATGCGCTCATGCGACGAGGGCGGCATCTACTTCGACCCGATGGAAACCACCTATTTCGCCAGCCGCGAGACCATCGTCGCCGGCAGGCATCGCGGCATGCCGGTATGGCGCGACAAGCTGTTCGCGGTCATGCACCGCAATGCCGCGCCGGCGACCGGCTATTTCCGCATCCCCGGCAACCGCCTGGTGGAACTGGGGTCGCAGATCGAGATATGACCGCGCCCGGCGAATGGCCCAGAATGGCGCCATGAACGAAGAACGCATCGTCGCGGCCGGCGCGACCCACGAGGACGAGGCCATCGAGGCCTCGATCCGCCCCAAGCGGCTCGACGAATACCTCGGCCAGCAGCCGGTCCGCGAGCAGATGAAGATCTACATCGAAGCCGCCAGGCAGCGCGGCGAGGCGATGGATCACGTGCTGATCTTCGGCCCGCCCGGGCTGGGCAAGACCACGCTGAGCCACGTGATCGCCAACGAGCTCGGGGTCGGCCTGCGCCAGACCTCCGGCCCGGTGATCGAGAAGGCCGGCGACCTGGCGGCGCTGCTGACCAACCTGCAGCCACATGACGTGCTGTTCATCGACGAGATCCACCGGTTGTCGCCGGTGGTCGAGGAGATCCTCTATCCGGCGATGGAGGACTACCAGATCGACATCATGATCGGCGAGGGCCCGGCCGCGCGCTCGATCAAGCTCGACCTGCCGCCGTTCACGCTGATTGGCGCGACCACCCGCGCCGGCCTGCTGACCGCGCCGCTGCGCGACCGCTTCGGCATCGTCCAGCGGCTGGAGTTCTACAGCGCCGAGGAGCTGACCCGGATCGTGCGGCGCTCGGCGCAGATCCTCGGCATCAGCTGCGTGCCCGATGGCGCGGCCGAAATCGCCAGGCGTTCGCGCGGCACCCCGCGCATCGCCAACCGCCTGCTGCGGCGCGTGCGCGACTACGCCCAGGTGCGCGCCGACGGCGATATCACCCGCGAGGTCGCCGATGCGGCGATGCTGATGCTGAAGGTCGACCCGGAAGGCTTCGACGACCTCGACCGGCGCCTGATCCGCACCATCATCGAGGCGTTCGACGGCGGCCCGGTCGGGGTCGAATCGCTGGCCGCGGCGCTCAGCGAGGAGCGCGGCACGCTGGAGGACGTGATCGAGCCGTACCTGATCCAGCAGGGCTACCTGCAGCGCAGCGCGCGCGGACGCATGGCCACCGCCAAGGCCTACCGGCACATCGGCCTGAAACCGAAGCCGAACGCGGCCGGGCTGTTCGGCGACGACGCGGCATGAGCGGAACCGTGATCGATTCCGGAAATATTTCGCCGGCGTTCAGTTGGCCGACACGCGTGTACTGGGAAGATACCGACGCCGGTGGGGTGGTGTACCACGCGCAGTACCTGGCGTTCCTGGAGCGCGCACGCAGTGAGTGGATGCGCGCGCAGGGCTACGGCCAGGATGCGCTGCGGCTCGAGCATGGCCTGGTCTTCGCAGTGCGTGCGATGACCCTGGACTTCCTCAAGCCGGCACGGCTGGACGACGCGCTGCTGGTGGGTGCGTCTTTGCTGGAGTGCCGGCGCGCCAGTGCGGTGTTCGCCCAGTCCGTGCGCCGTGGCGACGAACTGCTGCTGGGCGCCACGGTGCGGGTGGCGGCGCTGGATGCCGGCGGCTTCCGGCCGCGGGCGATCCCGCCGGCGCTGTACGAACAACTCAAACGGCTGGAACAACCCAATTGACTCACCGCGACTTCATCGTGACATCGCTTCGGACACCGTGACCACCGCCCCCGCCGACATCACGGCACCGCAGCTGCGCATCGCGCCGCCGGTCGCCGGTCCCCGCCACCTTTCGCGATACGCACCCGTGCGTACGGAGAACCACGCATGACCCCACTGTTGACCGCGATGCAAGCGACCACCGTCGAAGCCCTCCCCGCGGATGCCGCGACGCTGGAGCAGGCCGCCGCGGCGTTGCCCGCCGGGACCGCGGATACCAGCCTCAACCTGATGTACCTGATCCTGCACGCCAGTCTGCCGGTGCAACTGGTGATGGTGATCCTGCTGGTGGCGTCGGTGGCGTCGTGGGTGATCATCTTCCGCAAGAAGAAGGTGCTCGACCGCGCCGCGCGCGAAGCGGACCTGTTCGAGGAACGTTTCTGGTCCGGCGCCGAACTGTCCAAGCTGTATGCCGGCGCAACCGAGCGCAACCGCGACATCGGCGGACTGGAGGCGATCTTCGAATCGGGCTTCCGCGAGTTCTCGCGCCAGCGCCTGCGCCGCGGCGCCGACGCGCGCACCCATCTGGAAGGGGCCCAGCGCGGCATGCGCGTGGCCACCTCGCGCGAGCTCGACGGGCTCGAGCACAACCTCGAGTTCCTCGCCAGCGTCGGCTCGATCGCGCCCTACGTCGGCCTGTTCGGCACCGTGTGGGGGATCATGATCTCGTTCCAGGGCCTGGCCCAGCTCAAGGAAGCGACGATCGCCACGGTCGCGCCGGGCATTTCCGAAGCGCTGATCGCCACCGCGATGGGCCTGTTCGCCGCGATTCCGGCCGTGTGGGCCTACAACCGCTACGCGACCAAGGTCGAGCGGCTTGCAGTGCGCTATGACGCGTTCGGCGAGGAGTTCTCCTCGATCCTGGAGCGCCAGACGCATCAGGACGAGGCGTGAGTCGGGGGCGCGGATTGAGCCTCGTCGCCACTAGCGTCCACCCTGCCGGCCGCGACCACGCGTTGACCCCTTCGACCACCAGAGCATCCTCATGGCCATGAACGCCAACGGGCGCCGCATCCGCAAGCGCAAGCTGAAAGCCGAGATCAACGTCGTGCCGTACATCGACGTGATGCTGGTGCTGCTGATCATCTTCATGGTCACCGCGCCGCTGATGAACCTCGGGGTCGACATCGACCTGCCGCAGTCCAACGCCAAGTCGATCCCCGAGAAGAAGGACCCGGTGATCGTCTCGGTCGACGCGGACGGCAACTATTTCCTCGCGGTGGAAGCCGGCAGCAACGATGCGGTGACATCGGACATGCTGGAAGCCAAGGTCCGCGCGATCGTCAACCAGAATCCGGATGTCTCGGTGCTGGTGGCCGGCGACGCCACCGCCAATTACCAGCAGGTCATGAGCGCGCTGGTGCTGCTGCAGCGGGCGAACGTCAAGACCGTGGGGCTGATGAGCCAGTCCGGTCCGCAGGCGCAGGGCGCCAACTGATGAGGGAAACGCGCGCCGACACCGCGCAGGCGTTGGCGCTGGCGCTGGCGCTGCATGTGCTGCTGTTTGGACTGATGTTCGCCGGGCTGTGGTGGACGCGTCCGCCGCCGCCGATGTCGGCTGCCGGCTCGCCGGTCAGCGCGGAACTGGTCGATGCCAGCGCGTTGTCGCCGGCGATGCAGCGCACCCTTGCCGATCGTCCGGAACCGATCGTCGCGCCCGCCCCGGAACCGGTGCCGGAGCCGGTCGAGGAGGAAGCCGCGCCGCCGCCGCAGCCGCTGCCGGAGCCCGTGCCGCAGGACGCACCGGTGCCGCAGCAGCGCGCGGCGCAGGACTTCATCCCCAAGCCCGACACCGAGAGCCAGGAGGCGGTGGTCGACCAGCCCACGCCCAGGCCCGCCGACGAAGCCAAGCTCCAGGAAGCCAAGCGGCGGCAGGAGCAGATCGACCTGACCGAACAGAAGCGCCAGGCCGAGGCGCAGCGCCAGCAGCGGCTGGCCGAGCAGCAGGAAGCGGAAAAGCAGAAGCAGCTGGCCGACATCCGCCGCCAGCGGGCTGCCGCCGCGCGCGAGGCGGAACTGGCCGAGCAGAGACTCAAGCAGATCGCCGATGCCCGCGCCGCGCGGCCGTCGGAGGCCGCCGCGCGCGCCGACGCGGCACCGCCGCCGGGCAGCAACGGCGCGGACACCGGTCTGCAGGCGCGCTATGCGGCCGCGTTGCAGGAGGCGATCCTGGCCAAATGGACCCGGCCGGAGACCGTCCCGGTCGGCGCACGGTGTCGGCTGGTGATCCGGCAACTCCCGGGCGGCGAGGTCATGAGCGCCGAGGTGGCATCGCCGTGCGCCTACGATGAACAGGGGCGGCGTTCGATCGAGGCGGCGGTGCTGAAGGCGCAGCCGTTGCCGTACGCGGGGTTCGAGACCGTGTTCGCGCGCACCCTGACCCTGAACTTCGAAGCCCGCGACCGGTGATCGTCGCGCGGCGGTCCTGCGATTCAGCTTGAGCATGCGTTCACACAGCAGCTGTTAAGAATGTTCAGCTTCGATTCCACTTCCCCCGGACGAATTTGCCGATGAAACGAACCTTGCCCTGGTTGGCCGCGCTGCTCGCCCTGTTGTTGCCCCTCGCCGCTGCCGCGCAGCAACAAGGACTGGAAATCGACATCGTCGGTGGCAGCGCCGCTGCGTTGCCGATCGCGGTCGTGCCGATGCCTTACCAGGGCACGGGGACGGCGCCGGAAACCGACATCGCCCAGGTCATCACCGCCGATCTCAACCGTTCCGGCCAGTTCCGCGGGCTGCCGGCACGCGACATCGTCGAGCGGCCGGTTCGCGGCAGCGAGGTCAACTACCCGACCTGGCGCGCGCTCAACCAGGACTACCTCGTGGTCGGCCGGGTGGTCGATGCCGGCGGCGGCAGCTACCGGGTCGAGTACGAACTGTTCGACGTCGCCAAGCAGCAGCGCCTGCTCGGCTTTGCGATGACCGCGCGCAGCAACGCAATGCGCGACGTGGCGCACCAGATCGCCGATGCCGTGTACGAGAAGATCCTCGGCGTGCGCGGACCGTTCTTCACCCGCATCGCCTACATCACCGCCACCGGCACCGGCCGCGGTGCGCAGTACGCGTTGATGGTCGCCGATTCGGACGGGTTCAACCCCCAGACCGTGGTGCGCTCGCCCGAGCCGCTGCTGTCGCCGTCGTGGAGCCCCGACGGCACCCGCCTGGCGTACGTCAGCTTCGAGGGCGGCAACTCCACGATCTTCATCCAGAACATCGGCAGCGGCGCACGCGAGCAGGTCGCCAAATTCCGCGGCATCAACAGCGCGCCGTCGTTCTCGCCCGATGGCCGCCGCCTGGCGATGACCCTGTCGCGCAGCGGCAATCCGGAGATCTACGTGATGGACCTCGGCAGCCGCGCGCTGACCCAGGTCACCAACCACTTCGGCATCGATACCGAGGCCAACTGGAGCGCGGACGGCAGCAGCCTGTACTTCACCTCCGATCGCGGCGGCCGTCCGCAGATCTACCGTGCCCCGGCCAGCGGTGGCAGCGCCACGCGGGTCACGTTCCAGGGCACCTACAACGCCAGCGCGACCGTGTCGGCCGACGGCAAACGCATCGCCACCGCGCAGGGCAGCGGCAACACCTACCGCATCGCAATGATGGACAGCAGCCTGGGTTCGCCGCGCTGGAGCACGTTGTCGCCCGGGTCGCTGGACGAGTCGCCAAGCTTCGCTCCCAACGGCGCGATGATCCTCTATGCTGCGCGCGAGGGGAGCAAGGGCGTGCTGTATGCGGTATCGGCCGATGGGCGCGTGCGCCAGCGACTGGTGCTCGCCGACGGCGACGTGCGCGAGCCGGCCTGGGGTCCGTTCCGGCTGCCGCGCTGATCCTGTTCGAAGTGGCGTCGTGCTGATCGCGGTCCGGATCAAGTCGCAGGCGCCAGTACACGCATTCATCCCAGCAGTCACCACCGATTTTCCGCCACACCCAACGACAAGGAACCGACGATGAACACCGCCACCCGCATCCTGCTGACCGCCGTGCTTTGCACCTCCGCCATCGCCTGCACCAAGAAGGTCAAGGAAGTGCCGCCGCCGATGGACACCACCCCGAGCGCGCCGGTCACCACCGCGCCGACCGCTCCCGGCGCCTACGGCCCGTCGGATCTCGATTCCGATGCCTGCCTGCGCCAGCGCGTGGTGTATTTCGATTTCGACCAGGACAACCTGCGTCCGGAGTTCCAGAACATCATCGGTTGCCACGCCAAGTACCTGCGTGACCGCCCGTCCTCGCGCATGACCCTGGAAGGCCATGCCGATGAGCGCGGCAGCCGCGAGTACAACCTGGGCCTCGGCGAGCGTCGTGGCAACTCGGTGTCCTCGGCAGTCCAGGCCAATGGCGGCTCAGGCAGCCAGATCATGGTCAGCAGCTACGGCGAAGAGCGCCCGACCTGCACCGAGTCGAGCGAAGACTGCTGGGCCCGCAATCGCCGCGTCGAGATCATCTACACCGCGCAGTAAGGTGCACACGCTGTCATGGTCATGAAACACGTTTTCATCGCAACACTCGCAATCGCGGCGGCCCTCGGGGCCGCCGCACCCGCGTCGGCGCAGCGCATGAGCCTGGCCGACCGGGTCGCGTTGCTCGAGCAACAGGCCAACAACAACCAGGCCAACGTCGACCTGCTGCGCCAGGTCAACCAGCTCAAGAATGAAGTGCAGGCCCTGCGTGCCCAGATCGAAGAGCTGACCAACCAGCAGGAGCAGGCGGCGCAGAGCGCGCGCGCGCAGTACCTGGACCTGGATGGCCGGCTCGCGCGGATCGAGGGCGGTGCCCCCGGCACGGCAATCGTGCCACCCGTTTCGACCGCTCCGGCCGCCGCACCAGCTGCCGAACCGGTCACCCCGCCTGCGCCAGTGGCGCAGGACACCGCGCCGGCGATCTACGGCGATGCCGGTACCCTGGCCCAGGGCGCAGGCGAGCGCGAGGCCTACGATGCCGCATTCGCGGCTTTGCGCTCCGGCGATTACGCCAACTCCGCGCGGTTGTTCCAGGCGTTCCTGGCCGATCATCCCGATGGTGCGTACGCGCCCAATGCGTTGTACTGGCTTGGCGAAAGTTACTACGTCACCCAGAACTACCAGCTGGCGCAGGCGCAGTTCGAGGCGCTGCTGCAGCGCTACCCGACCCACGACAAGGCGCCCGGGGCGATGCTCAAGGTCGGCCTGTCGCAGCTCGGGCAGCAGCAACTGGACGCTGCCGAACGCACGCTCGACGAGGTCACCCGGCGCTATCCGGGCACCGATGCGGCGCGCGTCGCCAGCGACCGGCTCAGTGCGATCCAGCTGGGCCGGCTGCGCTAGCCGCGGCTGCGCGGCAGAAGCAATACGGCCATTTGTTGGCGGGCTCTGCTGAAACGGCGGGTGAAGCCGCGGCAACGCCGCGCCAATCGCGTGAGCCGCAACCGCGGCAGCTGTCCGCAGAACCGCTAAAATCCCCGCCATGAACGCCGTCCTGCCCGACGCGGCTGCCGCTTCGGCCGACCGCCTCCGCATCACCGAGATTTTCCTGTCGTTGCAGGGCGAGGCCCGCAGCATTGGGCTGCCGACCGTGTTCGTGCGCCTGACCGGCGGCCCGTTGCGTTGCCAGTACTGCGACACGGCCTAGGCAGTCCCTGGCGGGCAGTGGCGCGGGATCGACGACATCGTGGCGGAGGTCAGCAGCCACGGCGTGCGCCACGTCTGCGTCACCGGCGGCGAACCGCTCGCGCAGAAGCGCTGCATCGGTCTGCTGCAGCGCCTGTGCGGTGCCGGCTTCGAGGTCTCGCTGGAGACGTCGGGCGCATTGGACATTTCCGAAGTCGACCCGCGCGTGTCGCGGGTGCTCGACATCAAGACCCCCGGCTCGATGGAGGCGCACCGCAACCTGTGGAGCAACCTGCCGCTGCTGACCGCGCACGACCAGGTGAAGTTCGTGATCTGCTCGCGCGAGGATTACGATTGGGCCAAGCGCATCGTCGTCGAGCATGACCTGGTCGCCACCTGCGAAGTGCTGTTCTCGCCGAGCTTCAGCCAGCTCAAGCCCAGTGACCTGGCCGACTGGATCGTCGCCGACCGCCTGCCCGTGCGGTTCCAGCTGCAGTTGCACAAGATCCTGTGGAACGACGAACCGGGCCGGTGAAACGAGGCCCCGGTGGCCCGGGCAAGCAAAGCGTACCCGGGACCGCGCGCAGCCCCACCACCGCACCGGGACCATGCCCTTCCCCTTGAGCTGACCGCCTGAGGCCCAGAAATCCGGAGCCCCGCGAAAGCGGGAACGACGAGCAAACCCATGCCGCAACCGAACGTCCTGCCATGAAAAACGCCGTCGTCCTCGTCTCCGGCGGAATGGACTCCGCAGTCGTGATCGCGCTCGCGCGCGAGCAGGGCTTCGCCGTGCATGCGCTGAGCGTGCGCTACGGCCAGCGCCACACTTCCGAGCTCGACGCGGCCGCGCGCATCGCCCGCGCGCTCGGCGCGGTCGCCCACAAGACCGTCGCCGTCGACCTGCGCAGCATCGGCGGGTCGGCGCTGACGGCGGACGACATCGACGTGCCGCTCGATACCGACCGCGACGCCGACGGCCAGCGCACCGTTCCCGACGACATCCCGGTGACCTACGTCCCGGCGCGCAACACGATCATGCTGTCGCTGGCGCTGGGCTGGGCCGAGGTGCTCGGCGCAGCCGACCTGTTCTGCGGCGTGAACGCGGTCGACTATTCCGGCTACCCCGATTGCCGGCCCGAGTTCATCGAAGCGTTCGAGCGCCTCGCCAACCTGGCCACCAAGGCCGGGGTCGAAGGCGCCGGCCTGCGCGTGCACGCGCCGCTGCAGCACATGAGCAAGGCCGACATCGTCCGCGAAGGCGCACGTCTTGGCGTGGATTTCGCGATGACGGTGTCGTGCTACCGCGCCGACAGCGACGGCCGCGCCTGTGGCCATTGCGATGCCTGCCGGCTGCGCGCGGAAGGCTTCGCCATCGCCGGCGTGGACGACCCGACCCGCTACGCCTGAGCAGGGCACCCGCTCGCGTAGCGCGGGTAAGCGCAGCGCACCCGGGGCCTGGCAGGCGATGATGCCCGTACTGACCGGCGTTCGCGCTGGCACATCCGGCGAGTTGCCGGCTGGCGAGGTTTTCGCGCGCCCGCGACCCCCGGTGCGCTGCGCTTACCCGGGCTACGGGAATGGCACGGCGGCCTCCATCAAACGCGGCGGTGCGAGAGAATTCGCCCCTCCCCGGTGCAATGCCGGGGACCGCGTTGC
>DATHRJ010000131.1:0-3231 GCA_035465455.1 Lysobacter sp. | reverse complement strand
CGCGGTGCATTGCTCGAGGCGAAGCGGCTGATCGATCGGGTGCAGACCGTGGACCCTGGCCACTACGGTCTTCCCGATGCGCTCGCGGCGATGAGCCAGGCCGTTCGCGGCAGCCTGCGCCAGGCCGACACGCACCTGCGTCGCGGACGCCTGCCCCGGGCACTGGCCCTGTACCGCGGTGTGCTGGAGATGGATCCGGACAACGCCGAGGCCGCCCAGGGCCGCATGCACGTGGCCAACGCCTATGCCCAGCGCAGCGAACGCTATGCCGCGGACTTCCGGTTCACCCAGGCCAGCGCGATGCTGCGCGAGGCGCGCGCGATCGCGCCGCACGCGCCGGCAGTGGCCGCGGCGCAGCAGCACCTGGCGCGTGCGCGGCAAACGCGCGCGCGGCTGGACAGCGAGATTCCGCTCGCCGAGCGCCGACGGCAGGTGCAAGGATTGCTGGCCGAAGCCGCCGCCGCCGAGGCCCGCGGCGACCTGCTGACCCCGCCGGGCGCCAGTGCGTTCGACAAGGTCCGCGCCGCCCGCGCGCTGGCGCCGGACGACAAGGCGATGCTGGCCGCGGCGGCACGACTGCTGCCGGCCGCGCAGGCGTGTTTCGAACAGGCGCTGCGCAGCAACCGGCTCACTGCGGCCAAGAGCTGCCTGGATGCGATCGAGGTGTTGGGCGGCGACAACAGTCCCGCCTGGCGCAACGGCCGCGGCCGCCTGGCGCGACGCTGGATCGCCGTTGGCGACGAGCGCCTGGGGGCCAACGAATTGCAGGCCGCGCGGGGTGCGCTGGAGGCTGCGCGCGCGCTCGATCCGCAGGTCGAGGGCCTGTCGGAGTTCGCCCTGCGGGTGCGCAGGGCGTCGGCTGCGCTGGACTGACCGGGGCGGAGTGCGGCGGCCACGGCCCGGTTTTCAGGCCTGGGGACCCATTCCCAGCAACACCCGGCGCACGACCGCGCGCGCGGCATCGGCGGAGAAATGCCGCTGCACGTTGGCGCGTCCAGCGGCGGCCAGGCGCTGCCACAACGCCTCGTCGTGGTAGCCGCGCAGCAACGCGTCGGCAAAGCCTGCCGCGTCGTCGGCCAGCAGCACGTCCTCGTTCGCGCGCAGGTGCATGCCCTCGATCGCACACGTGGTGGCCACGACCGGCTGGCCATGGGCCATGCTGAGGTTGACCTTGCCCTTGACGCCGGCGCCGTAGCGCAGCGGCGCGATCGCCAGTCGTGCGCCGTCGATATACGGCTGCAGGTCCGGGACATGCCCATGGATCAGCACTCCCGGGTGCGCCGAGAGCGCCTGGATTTCGGGGGTGACGTCGCCGCCGATGACATGCAGCTGCATGGTCGGCTCACGTTCCCGCACGAGCGGCCAGACGGCGCCGACGAACCAGTGCACCGCATCGGCATTCGGCGGATGGCGGAAGCCGCCGACGAACACCAGGTCGCGGCGCTGCCCGAACGGCAGGCCCGGGCCGCCGGCCCGATGCAGGTTCGACAACACCTCGACCGCAGCCTGCGGCGCGTCCTGCGCCAGCAGCTCGCGCTCGATCTGGCTGACCACCAGGGTCGCGTCGCTGCGCGCGATCACGTCCAGCTCCAGCGCGCGGGTGCGCTCGGCCGCCCGCATCGCTGCGGCGTCGCCCCTCACTTCGGCGCCGCGGCGCTCGCGCAGGTAGTGCAGGTCCACGGTGTCCAGCACCAGCCGCGCCTGCGACGCATGCCGGCGCAACAGCGGCAGCATCTCGCGCATCACGTAATGGCGGCACACCAGAACCGTATCGAAGCGCGGGCCATGCTCGCGCAGCCACGCCGGAATCCGGCGCGCAAACGGGGCATGCCAGGCCTCGACCCCAAGCTGCTGCAGTGCCTGCGTGTACTCGTCGCCATGACGGAGGTCGGCCGGCAGGAACACCACGTGCGCGCCCTCCTCGCGCAGCAGGCGCATCAGGTTGACCATGCGCAACGAGCCTGAATCGCGATCCGGCTGCGGCGTCACGGTGTCGATCACCAGCACCGTCGGCCGGCGCCCGCGCACCGCGGCGACTTCGTCTTGCGTTCCTGGGGCGCTGTGGCCGGCCAACTGCGCACGCCACTTGTCCGCGAACACCGCCTGGTTGGGGACCTGGAAGGCCTTGACGCCGCTGCCGGTGTCGTTGCCGGCGGTGGCGCCTTCCATGTGGACGACCCGCGCCGCCGGCTGGTAGAGCGTGTCGAAACCGGCGGAACGCACCGCGAATGCCAGATCCGTGTCCTCGTAGTAGGCGGGTGCGTAGCGCGTATCGAAACCCCCGAGTTGGGCGAACAGCGCGCGCGGGACGGCAATCGCCGCGCCGGAGCAGTAGTCCACCTCGCGCACGAAGGCGTAACGCGGTGCCTCGGGCGAAGCGAAGCGGCCGTAGTTGCAGCCGCTACCATCGGACAACACGATGCCGCCTGCCTCCTGCAGGCGTCCGTCGGGGTACAGCAGCTGGGCACCGACCAGGCCGGCGCGTGGATGCTCGGCGAAGGTCGCAAGCAGCGCATCGAGCCAGCCCGGCTGGGGCACGGTGTCGTTGTTGAGGAACACGACGTACCTGCCGCGCGCGAGTGCCGCCCCGTCGTTGCACGCGGCGATGAAGCCGCCATTGCCATCGCGGCGGTGGTAGCGCAATCCGTTCACCCGGGGCAGTGCATGGGCGGTGTCGTCGCTGGAGCCGTCGTCGACAACGATGATCTCGGTTGCCAGTTGCGGCGGGTGCGCAGCCAAGGCGCGCAGGCAGGCCAAGGTGTGGCGCAACTCGTTGAAAGCTGGAATGACGATGCTGGCGTGGGGGCGGTCCGCGCACGGCACCGTAAACGGGGCGAACGGCAGTTGCCCGGGCAAGTAGAGGTCACGACGGTGCGAGCGCGGCAATGGCCGGAAATGGACCAGCGCGCGATCCAGCGAAGCGCGAAAACCACGCGTGCGCACGCTCGTCAGCCCGCGGCGCAGCAGCCCGGCGCCCCGGTCACGCAGGAACCGAAGATCGGCCCAGAACATCGACATGCAGCAAACACTCCCAATAGTCCGCTGGAACACCTGCGGCAATCATCGGCGATCCTGCCGCCACTGCCACTGCCAGCGCCAGCGCCGTGCTGAACTCCGGCGTAACCCGAACCGCTCGGCGCCGCGCGGAACGCCGTGTGGGCTGCGCTAGACTCATGGGCTACGAGGGCCGAGCCCCTGTCATTGTCCCACGCCGTGGCCCGAATCGATTAC
>DATHRJ010000130.1:0-2375 GCA_035465455.1 Lysobacter sp. | reverse complement strand
GCCGCTGGAGACACGGCTGTCGCTTGGTTGGGGCGACCGGCGCTGGTCGTTCGGCGCGCTGTTGCGGGCGGTGGCCGGCCAGGATCGGGTCGCGATCGCCCAGGGCAACATGGTCGGCCAGGATTTCGGTCCCAGCGCCGGCTTCGCCACCGTGGCAGTCAATGGCGGGTACCGGTTCAGTGAAATGCTGCAACTGACGACCGGCATCGACAACCTGTTCGACCGCAGATACAGCGAGCATCTCAACCTCGCCGGCAATGCCGATTTCGGCTATCCCGCCGACCCGGTGCGCATCGAGGAGCCGGGGCGCACCGCGTGGGTGAAGCTCAACCTGTCGTACTGAGGAATGGTGGAGAGCCCACCCGTCTTGCGGGTGGGCCGCCGCTCGGACCCGGGGAGTCGCGTTGCTACGGACCTGGTCGCTGAAGCGGCGTGCGTCGTGCGTCACCACACGATCAGGTAGATCACGATCGCGACCGAGAGCAGGGTCACGATCAGCCAGATCATCGGCCACGCCTTCCCCTCGTCGCGCTGTACCGACGCGGAGTCCGCCGGCGCCGGGCTGGTTGTGGTGGTGTCGTGGGCCGTCTCCTTGCGGCGCTTCAGCGAGGGATTCAGCGAAGGTTCCTTCCCGGGGTCAGGGGTGGTGTTCATGGCGGCTTCCCTCGTCGTGGGCAGTTGGACGGCGCGCGTCCGTGGCGGCGAGGCGCCAGTGCACCATCGCCAGCAGGCAGGCTTCCCCGGGGTCTGGGCTGTCCCTCAGGCGAGAGGTGAGCATCGTCCATTCCTCGTCGGACGCGAAGCAGGTGTAGTCGTGGACGGCGCCGCGCACGTATTGCGTCGGCGTTTCTCCGGCGCGGGCACTCGCCTGGGCTACCTGCGCCATGAGCGCCGGATCGCTGGTCTCCAGCCAGCCCGGAAACGCGCCGGTGATGTTGCGCGCGCCAGCCAGGAGGTCGCCAAGCATCGGCATCATCCACCGCCTGGGATCGAGGCGGGATCGATGCTCACGCCCTCGATCTCGGCGGTGGCCGCAAGCGCGGCGACGTAGCGTACGGTGGCGACCGACCAGCTGCGCGCCTCCAGCATCTGGCCAATCTTGTCGTGAACCAGCTCCATCGGCAGCACGCGTCCTTCGATCCGGCGCTGGCGGCGGATCAGGTGCCAGCCGAAGCGCGAGCGCACGGGCTGCGCACCTGTCTCGCCGTCGGCCAGCGCCTCGATAGCGGCCTGCACCGGCGGCACCAGTTCGCCGCGGCGCACCTGTCCCAGCGACCCGTCCTGGTGCGCCGACGGGCATGCCGAATACGCGCGCGCCGCCTCGGCGAATGCCCCGGGGTCGTTGCCGACCGTTTCCGCGATCGCCCGCGTCTGGGCCTCGGCCGCCCCCCAGCCCTCGGCGTCGTCGCGTTCCGGCTCGATCAGGATGTGCGACACCTCGAACAGGTCCGGCGTGCGGAAGCGCGCGCGCTGCGCCTCGTAGAAGCGGCGGCATTCCTCCTCACCGGGAGTCAGCGGTTGCACCGCCTCCTCGAGCAATGCGCGAACCAGCGCATCCTCCTGCGACTCCATGCGCCCGGCCTCGTCGGCCTCCGGCTCGCAGCGGGTGCCACGGCGCCGCGCCTCCTGCAGCAGCAGTTCGCGTATCGCCAGCGCCCGTGCCGCATCGGTCCAGGCGGTCTGCGCGTCCGGGGCAGGGTGGTGCTGGATCTCCCGCGCGATCGCCTCGGCGGCGATTTCGATGCCGTTGACCCGCACCTCGCCACACACCGGCGGTGGCGGCCGCGGCTTTTCGTCACCACCACAGCCTCCGCTCATGCACGCACCCGGCATCACCGGCACCGGTGCCGGCCGCGGCCGCTCCGGCAATGGATTCAGCGTGATCGGGATGGTCGGCAGTCGGCTCATGGCTACTGACTGCTTTCCGATTGCGCGCGCGCGGCGGAGGTCCCGCCCGGATTGAGGCCACCGTCCGCCGGGCCCGGTGGGAGCGGGGGTTGCTTGCGCGTCACGCCCGATAGCGAGCGGACGATCTGGTATCCGGGGCGGAACAGGAACCAGATCGGCGCGCTCCAGATGTGCACCAGGCGCGTGAACGGGGTGATCAGGAACAGCGTCAGCCCAAGAATGATGTGCAGCTTGTAGACCAGCGCGACATCGACGATCAGGTCCGCCGCCTGGGGGTCGAAGGTAAGGATGCCGCTCGCCCAGCCCATGAACAGCACCATTGTGCTGCCTTCGAGATGCTGAACCGTCCACCACGTCGTGGCGATGCCGAGCACCAGTTGCAGCCAGATCAGCACCAGCACCGCGATGTCGCCGAACGACGAGCTGCGCCGGATCCGCGGGTCGAACAATCTGCGGTGCAGCAGCAT
>DATHRJ010000129.1:0-4089 GCA_035465455.1 Lysobacter sp. | reverse complement strand
CGTGGGGGAGGGAGCCAGCCCGCTACCGGTTCGACCGGGGCGGGCTTTTTGCTTTCCAGGCTGGTGAATCGCCTGTTGCATCGTGTGGATCGCCGTTCAGCTCTGCGCTGCAGTGCAGCACAAACGTGACGCATTGCACGGTTACACTCGGGCTTGCCGGGGGGCCGTGGCAAATCAAGCGATTGATCTCACCGAACCTAGGGGAAACCTCAAATGAAGATGCTTTGCCGGGCCATCACGTTGGCCCTTGGAACCGTTGGCTTTGTCGCCTCCGCTCACGCCGCAACGTACGTCGTCACCGCCAATGGCAATGCTTTCGACAGCAAGCTGGCCGGCAAGATCGAAGCCGCTGGCGGCACCATCACCGCGCGGCTGCCACAGATCGGCGTGGCGATCGTGCAATCGGCCGAGGCCGACTTTGCCGCACGCGCCGGGCGCACCGCCGGCGTGCGATCGGTGGTCGAGGATGTCGTGCTGCAGTTCGAAGTGCCGCCCAGCACCGAGACCATCGATGAGACCTACGGCAACCCGCCCAATTCCGGCGACGACGACACCCGCTTCGACCTGCAATGGGGCCATGCCGCGATCGATGCCGCGGGCGCCTGGAACAAGGGTTACCGCGGTGCCGGGGCCACGGTTGCGGTGCTCGATTCGGGCATCGCCTGTGCCCATCCGGACATCGCGGCCAACCTGATCGCCGCCGACTCCGCCTCGTTCGTGCCGGGCGAGGGCTACTGCCTCAGCCGCAACAACGTGTTCAACCACGGCTCGCACGTCGCCGGCACGATCGCCGCGCCCGACAACGGCTTCGGCACCATCGGCGTGGCGCCGGAAGCCAAGCTGATGGCGGTCAAGGTCCTGTCCGAAGCGACCGGCAGCGGCAGTTTTGGTGGGATCATCCAGGGCATCGTGCACGCCGCCGACCATGGTGCCGACGTGATCAACATGAGTCTCGGCGTGCGTGGCGGCCTTCCGGTCAGTGGGCCGGGGGCCAACGACATACGCGAGCTGGTCAACGCGACCGCGCGCGCCACGCGCTATGCCGCCGCCCAGAACGCGCTGATCGTGGTCTCGGCCGGCAACGACGGCCGTGATCTCGACAAGGACAGCGGCACCCGGATCTGCGACACCGACGGCGAATGCTTCAATGCCAACCTGCGTTCGTTCCCGGGCGAACTGCCGGCAGTACTGACGATCGCGGCAACCGCGCCGATCGGTTGGGCGGTGGACCCCAGCGGTAGCCTCGATTACCTCGCCGGCTATTCGAACTACGGCCAGTCGGCCATCGACTTCGCGGGGCCGGGTGGCGACGCTGCCTATCCGGACAAAAATGACAACTGCACCGTCGCCGGGCTCGTGCGTCCGTGCTGGGTGTTCGATCTGGTATACAGCGTCGGCGGCTACATCCAGCCGGTGGCGGATGGGCCGGTGTTCGCGGGCTACAGCTGGACAGCAGGCACCAGCATGGCCGCTCCGCACGTGTCCGGCGTGGCGGCGCTGATCATCGGCAAGCATGGTGGTGAAATGGCGCCGGCCGCGGTCGAGCGCATCCTGCGTTCATCGTCCGACGACCTCGGCAAGCCGGGCAACGACAGCAGCTACGGTGCTGGCAGGGTCAACGCTTCCCGGGCGGTGGACTACTGAGTCGTCGCGACTCGCACTGCAACGGCCGCCGCAGGGCGGCCGTTTTATTTTGCGCGTGCCAGAATCCCAAGGATGAGTGATACCGCCAGTACAAGCCTGCCATCGCGCACGGTCGATCTTGTCGCTACCCGGGCGCTGGCCCGCCTGCAGGCATCGTCGGAGGTGGTCGCCGACCTCGACCCCATCGCCAACGGCCAGCTGAGACGGGTCGCTGTCGCCAGCGACTTCGCGGTCGACACCCTGGTCCGGCAGCCGGCGCTGTTGCCGGCGCTGATTGCGGGCAGCGGCCCGTCCGCACCACCGGTATTGAGCGCTGATCGACCTCACGAGTGGCCGATGCTGCTGCGACGCTACCGGGCGGCCGAATCCACGCGGCTGGTCTGGCGCGACGTGGCTGGACAAGACGACGTCGACGCGACGCTGGCCGGCAGCACCCGGCTGGCCGAGACCTGCCTGCAGGTCGCGCTCGAAGCACTGGAGGCCGAGTTCGCGCAGCGCCACGGGGTGGTGCGCGATCGCCACGGGCAGCCGCAGCGGCTGGTGGTGTTCGGGCTGGGCAAGCTGGGCGGCGAGGAACTCAACTTCAGTTCCGACGTCGACCTGGTGTATGCCTACGAGCAAGACGGCGAATCCGATGGCGCCCGTCCCCTCAGCGCCGAGGCGTATTTCGCCCGGCTCGGGCAGCAGTTGGCGAAGCTGCTGGACGAGATGACCGCCGACGGCTTCTGCCATCGGGTCGACCTGCGCCTGCGCCCGTATGGAAACTCCGGGCGCGTGGCGTGGTCGTTCGCTGCGATGGAGCAGTACTTCCAGCTCGAGGGGCGCGACTGGGAGCGCTATGCATGGCAGAAGGCGCGTACCGTCGCCGGCGATGCGGCGGCCGGCGAGCGTTTCCTGGAGACGCTGCGCCCGTTCGTGTACCGGCGTTACCTCGACTACGGCGCGCTCGATGGCCTGCGCGCGATGAAGGCGGCAATCGCCGCGGAGGTCGCGCGCAAGGAACTGGCCGACGACATCAAGCGCGGCCCCGGTGGCATCCGCGAAATCGAATTCCTGGTGCAGGCACTGCAGCTGATCCGCGGCGGCCGCGAGCCCGAGCTGCGCGGCCGCCACCTGTTGCCGGCGCTGCAGGCGCTGGTCGATGCCAACCAGGTGGCGCCCGAGGCCGCCGCCGCGCTCGCGCACGCGTACCGCTTCCTGCGCAGGCTCGAGAACCGCCTGCAGATGCTCCGCGATGCCCAGACCCACGCCCTGCCGGACCGGGACGAGGAACGCGAGCGGATTGCCGGCGCGCTTGGGTTCCCCGACTGGACGGGCCTGCGGCTGGAACTTGACGAGCATCGCGCGGCGGTCACGGAGGAGTTTTCCGCACTGCTGGCGCCGCGGCGCAGCCAGGCCGCCCCCGATGCGCTGGAGAGCTACTGGCGCGCGCTGCCGGATGCCGGTGAGCGCGAGGCGCTGGCAAATGCAGGCTTCGACGACGTGGCGGCCACCGATGCGCTGCTTCGCGACTTCGCGCGCAGCCCCGGCGTACGCGGCCTTTCCGACGGTACGCGCGCGCGCCTGGACCGGGTGCTGCCGATCCTGCTGCAGGGTGCGGCGACGTCGTCGCAGCCGATGCTCGCGCTGCGCCGCCTGCTCGCGTTGCTGCACAACGTGCTGCGGCGTAGTGCGTATCTGGCGCTGCTGGACGAGCAGCCCGCGGCGCTGGCGCGGCTGGTAGGGGTGGTCGGCCACAACGCGCTGCTGGCCGAGCGTCTGGCTTCGTATCCGCTGCTGCTGGACGAACTGCTCGATGCCCGCATCGGCGGGCCGTTGCCCGGGCGCGAGGAGATCCTGGCCGCCTGCCTGGCCGTTGCCACCGACGCCGACGACACCGAAGCGGACGACACCGAAGCCACGCTCAACGCACTCAACGAAGTGCGCCAGGCGCTGGGGTTCCGCATTGCGATGGCGTTGCGCGACGGACGCCAGTCCGCGGCCGACAGCGCCCAGCAACTGGCATGGCTCGCCGATGGCGTGGTGGCGCGCGTGATGGCGCTGGCCGAGCGCGAGGTCGCGGCCATGCACGGACGGCTTGCCCAGGCGCAGTTCGCGGTGATCGGCTACGGCAGCCTGGGCGGCGAGGAGCTGGGCTTCGGCTCCGACCTGGACCTGGTGTTCCTGTATGACGTGGCCCGCACCGACGATGGCGAGCCGCCGCAATCGGATGGTGCGCGCCCGCTGGATGCGCCGCGCTGGTTCGCGCGGGTGGCGCAGAAGATGGTGGCTTTGCTGGGTGTGGTCAGCGCCGCCGGGCATCTGTTCGATGTCGACGTGCGCCTGCGCCCGGATGGCGCCAAGGGCCTGCTGGTGTCGACGCTGGCCAGCTTCAGCGACTACCAGCGCGCCCGCGCGTGGACGTGGGAGCACCAGGCGCTGGTGCGGGCACGTTGCGGGGCCGGC
>DATHRJ010000128.1:0-3778 GCA_035465455.1 Lysobacter sp. | reverse complement strand
GGGAGTCACCGCCTCACCCTCGACGCGCCGGCCGGGCGCGTCGGGCAGGTGCCACACGAGGCGCGCACGCGCGATGCCCTCGAGCGCATCCAGTGCCGCGGACTGTTCGCCGAAGTCAGCAAAATCCCGGTACGACAGCGGCGCGCGCTCGTCGCTGCCGTGCTCGGAATTCCAGATCCGCACCAGGCGCTCGGCGTCGGGAAAGGCCGGCGCGCGGAATGTCGCCAGGTCCACGAGAGTCGCCACTGCGGCCGTCGCGGCCATGCCGAGCGCGATGCAGAACACCACTGCGATGTTGAGCCTATTCATGGCGCAAGGCCGTCATGGGGTCGACGCGCGACGCGCGGCGTGCCGGCAGCCAGCAGGCCATGAGCGCGGCCGCCAGCAGCGTTACGATCACCGTCGCCGAGACCGCGGGGTCGTGCGGGTCCGCTTCGACCAGGAAGCGGCGCGCCGGCAGCGCCAGCACGAGGCCGCAGAGCACGCCCGCCGCCAGGCCCGCAGCGGCGAGCACCAGCCCTTCGCGAATGACCATCCACCTCAGCCGCCCGGGACTGATACCGAGCGCAAGCCGGATACCGAACTCGCGCTCCCGCTCGGTCACCGACAGCCTGATCACCGCGTAGGTGCCGAACAGCGCGAGCAACAGGGCAAATCCGCCGAAGGCCATCAGCACGGTCGAACCGAGCCGTTGGCCATCGAGCGGTTCGGCGAGCAACGCCGTCACCGGCAGAGCGTCGAATACGGTGAGCGAGCGGTCCACCTCCCACACTGCGTCGCGAACCTCCGCCAGCATCTGTACCGGAGCTCCACGGGCGCGCACCATCAACGCCACACTCGTTGTGGACCACAGGCCCGGTGCCTGGTAATCAGCAGATTGACTATACGGCCAGTACAGTGTGCCGACGGGCGCAAAGTTCGGCTCGGCGATTTCGTCGACCACGCCGACGACCGTGTGCCATATGTCGCCATCGGCCAGGCGCAATTGCTTGCCGAGCGGACTCTCTCCTGGCCAGAAACGCTCCGCCATGCGGTGGCTGACGATGGCCACGCGTTCTGCGCCTGCAGTATCGGTGAGCTCGAAACCCCGACCCTGTAGCAGCCGAATGCCGATCGTCGCGAAATATCCAGGCGAAATCATGCGGCGGTTCACGATCGGCAGTTCGTCGTCCGGCGACATGCCCGGCAGCAGCAGGCGCGCGCCGATATTGGCGTTGGTGCGCGGAACGGGATGGAGGTTCGTTACGGCGGCGGCATCGACGCCAGCGACTGCGCCGGTCTGCTCCACCAGCTGCTCGACGGCGGCTGCGAGCCGTGCCGGATCGTCATAGACCGGCTCCGGCAGCCCAATGCCGACCCGATACAGTCCGGCCGGATCGTAGCCCACGGCTGCCAGCGACAGTCGGGCGAAGTCCTGTGCCATCAGTCCGGCGCCTGTCAGCAGGATGAATGCAAGGGCGACTTGCGCAACCACCAGCGGACGCATCCATCGACCGCCGAATGACGCACCGTGGCCACTACTTTTCAGCGCCACCGCGGGGGCCACGCCGGACACCCGCCAGGCGGGCGCGAATCCGACCGCGACCGCCGCCGCGATGGCTACGACCGCGGCAAATACAAAAACTCCGCTATCCAGGCCGACCGACTGGACGACCTCGCCAAGGCGCGGCGGCACCAGCAGCACGAGCCAGTCCCGCACCAGAAGCGCGATGCCGATGCCAATCGCCGCGGCAGCGACTGCGAGCAGCAGGCTTTCTGCAAGCAAATCGCGGACCAGGTGAATGCGCCGGGCGCCAAGCGCCGTGCGCATCGCCGCCTCGCGGGTGCGGCCCGCCGCTCGAGCCAGCTGCAGATTTGCCGCGTTGACGCAGACCAGCAGGAGGAGAAAAGCAACCGCGGCCGCAAGCGCGGCAATTGCATTGTTCGGATCGCGTGGAAATTCCTCGGCAAAGCTGCGCGCCGTCAGCCCGCGGCGATCGTCGCCGACCGCCCCGGAAGAAATCTGCCGGCCCAGCGATTCGAGTTCGGCAATTGCCTGCTCCGGCGTGAATTCCGGCCTGACACGGGCCGGAACATTCAGATCACCCGGCGCCCCCACGGCCGGGTCGATCGTCAGGGGCAGCCACACGTCGCTGCCGTAGGGGAAATTGAACTGCTGCGGCATTACGCCGATGACAGTGTATTCGCGGTGGTTCAGCCGCAGCGTACGCCCAAGCGCCGCGACATCGCCGGCAAACTGCCTGTGCCACAGTCCATGCGAGATGATGGCGACGTCCGCGTCGGACCCGGCCAGGTACTCTTCCGGTTCGAAAGTCCGTCCTAACAACGGCCGAACCCCGAGCGTGCGTGCCCAGCCAGCCGTGACACCCGTCCCGGTCACTCGCTGCGGTTCGCCGTCGCCGGGCAGCAGCATGAGATTGCGAAAACGCTGCGCCGTCAGCGCTTCCAGGGTCCGGCTGCGGCGCCGCAGTTCGTCGAAGTGGCGCGGAAACACGCCGGATTGCCGCAACTCTCCGCCGTCGTCGGTCGTGCCGACGATGCGGATCAAGCGCTCGCTTTCAGGGAACGGCAGTGGTGCCAGCACCACGGAGCGGACCACCGAATAGATCGCGGTATTTGCGCCGATGCCCACGGCCAGGATGATCAGCATCGACACCGTGAAGCCGGGCCGCTTGACGAGGTGGCGGACGGCGTGGCGGACCGCGATCATCGCCGGTCTCGCCTGCGTGCGGCCAACCAGGCGTCCAGCCCCAGGAAATGACCGGCCCGAAGAAGGACGAGCGTCAGCAGAATCAGGATGAGGTAGGAGTCATTGCTCGACGGTGTCCAGAATGGCACGCCCTTGGCGAGCAGGTAGTTGACGACCATCACCAGCGCGGCGACCAGCGCCAGTCGGCTCAGCAGGCCCAGCACCAGTGCAAGCCCCACGGCGAGCTCGCCATAGGCCGTCAGGAACGCGAACACTTCGGCATTGGGGACGACTATCGATTCAAGCAAGCTGCGGTACCAGCCAGCTGTGTTCTCCTGGGCCCTGAGGAATCCCAGCATGCGCCCGGTCCAGTCACCGCCGGCGCTGATCTTTGGCCAGGCCGCGAGCAAAAACATCACGCCGGTGCTGATGCGCAGTAACGCGATCACCAGTCGTGTGCGATCGGCCTCATCGAGAAGACCCTTGATGCTCACATGCATCTCCCGCCTCGGACGCCTCGCTCATTCATCGCGCAACGCCCGCATCGGGTCGACGCGCGAGGCGCGCCATGCCGGGATCACGCTCGCCGCGACGGCCACGCCGAGCATCCCCGCCGCGATGCCGCCGAAGACCGCGGGATCCCGCACGCCGATACCGAACACGAACGACTCGAGCACACGGGTGCCGACGAGCGCCAGCGCCAGTCCCACCGCCACGCCGAGGGCCGCGAGCACCACGCCGCGCCGCAGCACCGCGCGCAGCACGTCGCCGGGACGCGCGCCGATGGCGAGCCGCACGCCGATCTCGCGCACGGTTTGGCGGACCGCGTAGGCCAGCGTGCCGTACAGGCCGATGGCGGCCAGCAACAGCGCCGTCGCCGCGAAGCCACCGATCAGCCACGCGCCGAAGCGCCGGTCGGCCAGCGAGTCCTCGATGACGCTCGCGAGTGAGCGCAACTCGCCCACCGGCTGGTCGGCATCCAGCTCGCGCACGAGCGCGCGCAGGGGGCCGGTCAATGTCGCCGGCGACACCTTGGAGTTCATCACCAGGAAGGCATTGCCGAACGGGTTCTGCGCGAACGTTTCGTAC
>DATHRJ010000127.1:0-2911 GCA_035465455.1 Lysobacter sp. | reverse complement strand
GAGGAGGCCACGGCCGCCGCCCGCCACAGCCGCGACGGGAACCGCGCGGCGCCTGCCGCACCGGTCGCCGCCGCCGCGCCCGCGCAGGAGATGCAGGCGCAGCCGCAGCCGTTCGAGACCGTCGACAACCCGGCCAGCATCGAGCCGTTGCCGTAACGCGGAAACGGCGGGGCCTGCGGTATCCTGACGGCCCTTCCTTCAACGAGCACTCCCATGGGCGGTTTTAGTCTTTGGCACTGGCTGGTGGTGCTGGTGATCGTGGTGCTGGTGTTCGGCACCAAGCGCCTCAAGAACGTCGGCCAGGACCTGGGCGAGGCGATCCGCGGCTTCAAGAAGGGCGTGCGTGACGACGCCCCTCCCGCGCAACTGTCCGACGAGGCACGCGACCAGGCCCAGACCGGTTCGAGCGCACCGCCGCGCGACACCGCCGCGCCGCGCGACGACGACCGCGCCGCGCGCTGACCGGAACGGCGGATCGGCGGCCGTGTTCGACTTCGGATTTTCCGAGATGCTCGTGGTCGCGGTCGTGGCGCTGATCGTGCTCGGTCCCGAGCGCCTGCCCAAGGCCGCGCGTTTCGCCGGCCTGTGGGTGCGGCGTGCGCGCGCGCAGTGGTACTCGGTGAAGTCGGAGCTGGAAAGCGAGCTGGCGGACGACGAACTCAAGCGCAGCCTGCGCCGCATGCAGGACGAGTTGCAGCAGGCGCGCGCGCAGCTGCGCGAGGGCGGGGATTCGCTCAGGCGCACGTTCGACGCGGCTACCCCGGACCGCGATGAGCACACCCCGCGCGAACCGGCTGCGCCGGAACCCCGCGAGCCCGGTCCGGACCAACCTTCGCGGCACGATCCCGGCACCGGAGAGCCGGTCCGACGCGACCCGGACCAGCCCGCACCGGAAAAGCGCGAGCCCGATCCACGCAGCCCCGACCAGCCCGAGCCGCCGGAAAAGCGCCTGGATGCCGGCACCGCGGACGACGCACCCGCCAACCAGCGCCTCGATCGATGAACCCCGCCGACCGCAGCGTCGACCCCGACGCCCCTGCCGACGCCGCCGAGCCGCGCCTGCTGGACCACCTGATCGAACTGCGCAGCCGGCTGATGCGCTCGGTCGCCGGCCTGTTGGTGGCGTTGCTGGCGATGCTGCCGTTCGCCAACACCCTTTACGAGTGGCTGGCCGCGCCGCTGCTGGAGAAGCTGCCGCCGGGCGGGCAGCTGATCGCGGTCGAGGTCGCCTCGCCGTTCTTCGCCCCGCTCAAGCTGGCGTTCTTCGCCGCGCTGCTGCTGGTGATGCCGTGGCTGCTGTACCAGGCGTGGGCGTTCGTCGCCCCGGGGCTGTACCGGCGCGAAAAGCGCCTCGCGATGCCGTTGCTGGTGTCGGCGGTGGCGCTGTTTTACGCCGGCTGCGCGTTCGCGTTCTACCTGGTGCTGCCGATGGTGTTCGGCTTCCTCGCGCGGGCCGCACCGGAAGGTGTGACGATGATGACCGACATCAGCGCCTACCTGGACTTCGTGCTGGTGATCTTCCTGGCGTTCGGGGCCAGCTTCGAGTTGCCGGTGGCGCTGGTGATCGCGGTGTTGCTGGGCTGGGTGACCCCGGCGCAGTTGCGCGAGTCGCGCGGCTATGCGGTGGTCGGGGTGTTCGTCGTCGCCGCGATCATCACCCCGCCGGACGTGATCTCGCAGCTGATGCTCGCGATCCCGATGTGCCTGCTGTACGAGTTGGGGATCGTCGCAGCGAGCTGGGTCGCGCCACGCGAAGCGGCGTGAGCGCGCAAGGGCTGACCAACGCCGCCAACGCGGGCCGGTACCGGCCCGCCGGGCTGTATCGCCGCAGCGTGGCATGGTCGATCGATGCGGCGCTGCTCGCGCCGG
This sequence comes from Lysobacter sp., assembly GCA_035465455.1. Classification (GTDB taxonomy): domain Bacteria; phylum Pseudomonadota; class Gammaproteobacteria; order Xanthomonadales; family Xanthomonadaceae; genus Lysobacter_K. Next base: position 1,042 of record DATHRJ010000127.1, on the reverse strand, counting down.
TGGCGCTGCTGGTGTCGTGGCGCTGGACCGCACCGGCGGCGAGCGGGTGGGTCGGAGACGTCGAGGCGCTGCTGAACCACGGCGGGCAGACGTTGGCTGCGGCGGTGATCGGTGGTGCACCGATCACCGGCTGGGCCACCTCGATGTTGCGTGACCCGCAACTCGCCGCCAGCATTGCCGCGACCCAGGCCGCGTCGTGGGCGCTGCTGTGGCCGGGGGTGCTGGCTTTCGCGCTGCTGGGCGCGCTGTATCACGGCGCGAGCGAGTGCCTGGCCTGGCAAGGCAGCCCCGGCAAGCGGCTGCTCGGATTGCGCGTGCACGACCGGCATGGGCAACCACTGGGGATCGGCCATGCACTGCTGCGCCACGTCGCCGGTTCGCTGTCGTGGCTGACGCTGAACCTGGGGCACGCGCTTGCCGCGCTCGCGCCGCAGCATCTGGCGCTGCACGATCGCTGCAGCGGCACGCGCGTGGTCGCATGCGCAGGCCCGCCACCGCGCTGGGCACTGGCATGGCTGGGGCTGCTGGCGCTGGCCACGGCCGGCGCGGCCACCTGGCTGGCGAATCGGGCGGTGCAGGTCATGGGCGCCGCCCTGGAGCAGGCGCTGTATTGACTCGCGCCACTGGCGCACGGGGAGGATCGCCCGTGCGGCCGCGTCAGGCGGTCAGCGCCTCGGCTGCGACCTCGTTCCCGTCGCGCCCGTCACAGATGTCGCGCCACAGGCAGTACATCACCGCGAGCATCAGCGCGTACAACGCGACCATCAGCGCGATATAGGGCGGCACCGCCAGCACTGCGCGATCCCGCGCTGCATGATCCGCGGCGGCCTTGCCCTCCCCCGAGGGCGCAAACATGCCGCCGGATCAGGCCTCGAAGCCGCTCCCGCTGACCGGCGCCGCCGGTGCCTGCGGCAGGTCACCCAGCATCTGCCGCCAGGCGTGCAGGACCGCGCCGGCCATCACCGGCAGCACCACCGCCATCAGCAGCAGCTGGCCGGCGAACATCGCCGGCTGCGCGCCGATTGCCAGGCCCAGCAGCCCC
>DATHRJ010000126.1:0-5911 GCA_035465455.1 Lysobacter sp. | reverse complement strand
CCCCGGTAGCGTCATTGCGCCACAGGATGTCGGATCGGCCGTCGGCGTTGAAGTCGCCGACGCCGACCACCTTCCAGGCCAGGCTGCTGACGCCGGTGACGGGCTGCCGGGTCGAACTCACGGCGGATCTCCAGATCGTGTTCGCCCCCGTGGTGTCGTTGCGCCACAGGATGTCGGACCTGCCGTCAGCGTTGAAGTCGCCGACGCCGACCACCTTCCAGGCGAGGGCACTGACGCCCGTGACGGGCTGCGGGGTCGCACTGATGCCGGACCGCCAGATCGCGTTCGCCCCACTTACGTCGTTGCGCCAGAGGATGTCGGACCTGCCGTCGTCATCGAAGTCGCCGGTGCCGACCACCCTCCATGTCAGGTTGCTGACGCGGGTGAGGAGTTGTCCGGTCGAACTGCTGGCCGATAGCCAGATTACGTTCGCGCCGGTTCTGAAGTTGCGCCACAGGATGTCGGACCGGCCGTCCCCCCCGTCGACCTGGCAGGTGCTCGAACACCCGTCGCCATTGCGAAGGTTGCCGTCATCGCATTGCTCAAGCCCCTGCACGATGCCATTGCCGCAGGTCGCGCCGGGGATCGTGCCGAGCATGCCGGCATTGTTGCGCGGTGCCGGCAACCCGCTGACGAAGTCGTTCGCGCAGTTGTCGGTGTCGTCGCCGGCATCAAGCACGGTAGCGGAGCCCGCGATATTCAGACGGCGGATCGCGGCCCGGCCCGGCTGCAGGCCGGCAGCGACATTGAACGGCGTGCCAACCCCGGTCGCCGGGCCGCTGTAGGAGCCCCATGCAACGCAATCGACCGGATCCGCGAAACACACCTTGCCACCCGCCGCCAACAGCGCGGGGCTCATCACCAGGTCGGCGCTCAGCCCGAAGAAGGACGCGGCGTCCGGGGTCGCGATCAGTATCTTGGCCTGGTTGGCGCCATTGGGAAGGTTGCCGGGAAATGTGAACGTCGCGATCGGCGAACCGGCGGGGTTGAAGACCGTGACCGCGTGCCCGCTGACGAACTGCTGCCCGCTGGCATACATCTGAATGACCACGTACTGCGCATTCGGCGATGCCGCCGTACCCGGAAACACCTCGACCACCTTCATGAAGTGGAACACCGCCTGCGCCGGAAACATCACGGTTGCCAGAAGCAACGCGGCTAACCGTGCTGGGGATTTCGCTTGCATGGCCCACCTCCTTTCGGTTTCCCGGTGGCACGCCTCTGGATCGCGTTGGATCCATTTCGCTCGCAGGCCCACGTTGCGGGTTCTCTGGCCGGGCATCTGCGCTGCCCGACCATGTGTACTCCGCCAACTGTTTCCTTCTGGTCAAGAATCGGGTGCCGTAACCGTCTGCGCCTCGACGGGAAAACGCCTCAAAACGAAATCGGGTGTCACGATCGGACAGCACCGATTGGCCAGCGCGAAACCCGGAACGTGCGAGCGAACCGTTCGCGATCGCGGTGTACGATCAGCTTCTCCGGGCACGGAGCAATGACATGCGCAACACGCCTGGCTTGCTGCATCCCTTGCTCGTTTCCGCCTTGCTGTGCGGTGGCTCGCTGTGGATCAGTGGTGCCCACGCGCAGGCGGTGTTCGAGCAGAGTGAATTGCTGGCTTCGGACCGGCCGGAAGCTTGGGCGATGAACTATTTCACCGCCTCCAGCCTGATGACCGGGCCGGGAGAGCCGGCGACCCTGGTGGCCGGGCGCTGGAGCGTCGCCTTGGAGCTGGGCCACGTTCCGGCCCTGGACGAGAAGCAGCGGCAAGTCGGGTTCAACGGTTCGAAGGCCGAAGACCTGAACAAATCGCCGGTGTTCGGTCGGGTGCGGCTGGCGCTGGAATTGCCAAAGCGCTGGACGGCGGAGCTTGGTTACACACCGCCGGTTTCGATCGATGGGGTGCGTCCCTACGACCTGGTCGCGCTGGCACTGGGGCGTCGCGTGTTCGAACGCAACGGAAAGATCATCTCGGCGCGCGCTTTCGGCCAGCACGGCGGCGCGCGCGGCGACATAACGTGCCCGGGTGAGCTTGCAGGTGTGGCGGACAGCGACCGCAATCCTTACGGCTGCCAAGCGCCTTCGCACGACCGCATCGCACTCAACTACTACGGCATCGATCTGACCTCGCAATGGGCATCGGGCCCATGGCGTTGGCGCGCCGGACTGGGCGCGGTGCGTACCGAGCCCGAGGTGCAGGTCGATGCGCTCACGTTCGAGGTGCGGGACCGGTCGCGATTGGTCGCCCGCGATGTGTTGTTCTTTTTCGGGATTGGTGCGAGCCGCGACCTCGACGCACGCTGGAGCCTGGGCATGGATGTCCTGCACGTCCCGCTGACAGTCAGGCGTACGGCCGACTCAGCGCGCGAAACCGACCCGCTGACGAGCCTGCGCCTGCAGTTGCGCTATCGAAGCCAATGACCTGCCGAGGCGCCTCGGCCGATGCAGGCAGGAAAATCGGTGCGGCAAGCGAGGCAGGTGCAGCCGCCACCGGTTCCGCTGCCGAGCGCGAAGTGCGCGCCCGGCAGCGCCAGCCCCGTGATCATGAGTTCGGGCTGCGGGCTCAAGCAGTCCAGATGCGCTTACGGCATCAACACCTTGTCGACCACGTGGATCACGCCGTTGCTCGCCATCAGGTCGGCGGTGGTGACGTTGGCGACGTTGCCCTTGGCATCGGTCACGGTCACGCCGTTGGCATCGGCCTTGACCGTCAGCGTGCCGCCCTCGACCGTGGTCAGGGTGGTGCTGCCGTTGCCGGCCTGGATCTGCTCGGTGAGGGTTGCGGCATCCAGCGAACCGGGTACCACGTGATAGGTCAGGATCTGCGTCAGGTCGCCCTTGTTCTCGGGCTGCAGCAGGGTGTCCACGGTGCCCGAGGGCAGCGCATCGAACGCGGCGTTGGTCGGCGCGAACACCGTGAACGGCCCAGCGCCCTTGAGCGTATCGACCAGGTCGGCGGCCTTGATCGCGGCGACCAGGGTGGTGTGATCCGGGGAGTTGATGGCGTTGTCCACCACGTCGCCGCTGGCGGCGTCACCGACCAACGGCTCCGCGGCCGGCTCGGTGACCGGCGGCATCGTGGCGTCGTCGGTCATCGCCGTGGTGTCGGCGGCGGTGTCGGTGTCGGTCGAGGGCGAACATGCGGCCAGCGCGAGTGCGGACAGCAGGGCAATGGCAAGCAGACTGGTCTTCATGGGATGGCTCCGTGCAGTTGGGAATGGATGTGGAAGCGGCTCGGTTTCCGAGCGGAGAGGCTTACGGCGGCATTGCTTCGACAGGTACGGGCTGCGGCGTGGGCCGGATGCATCACGCGCGCTTAACGGGGGCGCAAAAAGACGCGACGCCGGAACGGCTCCATAACGGCAACGCTGCCATCGTCGGGGTTACGCAGCAGTGGAGAAGCCCGATGCGGCGCAGCAGCCAGATGATCAGGAGCGTCCGCCTGGCGGCCGTGGCGGCGATGGCGATCGGTCCTGCCGGCTGCGGCGAAACCGCGCGGCTGACGGTGCGCGACGGCACGGGTCCGCAGCCGGTGCTGCCGGCGCCCAACCGGACCCTGATTCCGACCGTGCAGATCGCGCCCGCGGTCGGCTGGCCGGCGGGTGCAAGGCCGCTGCCCGCGGCGGGCCTGGCGGTCAACGCCTATGCAAGCGGGGTGGACCACCCGCGCTGGCTGTACGTGTTGCCCAACGGCGACGTGCTGGTCGCCGAGACCAATGCGCCGCCGACCGAAAAAAGCGGCGTCGAAGGCCTCAAGGGCGTGGTGATGAAGGCGGTGATGAAGCGCGCTGGCGCCGCGGTGCCCAGCGCGAACCGGATCACGCTGTTGCGCGACGCGGACGGCGATGGCGTCGCCGAGACGCGATCGGTGTTCCTGCGTGACCTCAACTCCCCGTTCGGCATGGCCCTGGTCGGTGACACGTTGTTCGTGGCCAACACCGATGCCGTGCTGGCATTTCCGTACCAGAACGGTGCGCTTGCGATCGAGGCGCCGGGCCGCAAGCTGGCCGACCTGCCGGCGGGGCCGCGCAACCACCACTGGACCAAAAGTCTGGTCGCCAGCGCTGATGGTCGCAGGCTGTATGTCGGCGTCGGCTCCAACAGCAACATCGCCGAACACGGCATGGCCGAGGAGGAAGGACGCGCTGCGATCCACGAGATCGACGTCGCCAGCGGCGCCAGCCGCGTGTTCGCCTCGGGGTTGCGAAACCCGGTGGGCATCGACTGGCAGCCGCGCAGCGGCGCGTTATGGGTCGTGGTCAACGAGCGCGACGAACTCGGCAGCGACGTGCCGCCCGACTACATGACCCAGGTGCACGAAGGCGGCTTCTACGGCTGGCCATACAGTTACTTCGGACGGGTCGACACCCGCGTGCAGCCGCCGCGCCCGGACCTGGTCGCGCGCGCGCTGACGCCGGATTACGCACTGGGGCCGCACACCGCACCGTTGGGGCTGGCGTTCTACGACGCGCAACTGCTGCCGCGGTTTCGTGGCGGCGCGCTGATCGGCCAGCACGGCTCATGGAACCGGCGGCCACCCAGCGGCTACAAGGTCGTGTTCGTGCCGTTCGCCGACGGCCAGCCGTCGGGCCTCGCCGAGGACGTGCTGAGCGGATTCCTCGACGGCGACGGCAATGCACGCGGGCGTCCGGTCGGGGTGGCGGTGGCCGGCGATGGTGCGTTGCTGGTCGCCGACGATGTCGGCAACGTGGTGTGGCGGGTGGTACCAGCCGGTCGGATCGGCGACTGAGCTGCTGTCCCCGCGGGCACCACGATCAGGTCGCTGCGCTGCCCGGATCAGCGGGGCGCGGCGGGAGTGGCATCGAACCTGCGCGCGTAATCGCGCTCGCTGGCGACCTGGGCAACCGCGGCGTCATCCAGTTCGGGCGCCGCATACACCGCGTAGACCACCGCGTTCTCGCGCAGTCCGATCTGGCTGAGCCGGTAACGGGACTGGCCGGTGCCGCCGCTTTCGGGGTAATTCAGTGGCGGCCGTTCGCCGTCGAGATCCAGTTCGCTGTTGTCCACCACGCCGCCGACGAAAAGCGCTCGCATGCATTTTGCTCCTGAGTCCCGTAAAGCCTGCCGATGGTGACCCGGGCGGTGTTCGCGGCGCATGAAAGCCAGGCTGCATGGCGCCTGCCGCGACGGTCAGCGCGCCGCGCGCGCCCACAGCCAGAGGCTCTGCGCGACCAGCAGCGCGGCAATCGCCAGCGCCACCCAGGCCGCGATCCAGGCGCCCGGCAGCTCCCACTGCGATTGCTTGACGTACACCGCCGCCAAGCCCCACACCGCCGCGAGCACATAGCCCAGGTTGCCGCGCATGCGCGCGTTCAAACCCAGCAGCACCAAGCCCGCCGCGACGAACAGCACCAGGCTCCAGCCCAGCATGTGCCCGGTCGGCAACAGCCGGTAGGCGACGATCACCTGCGCGGTGTTCAGGAATGCCGCCAGCGACAACCAGCCTGCATGCAGCGACAAGGGCGCCCACGCCCACCAGCGTTGCTGCGGCGAGGGGGCCTGATCGCGCGACAGCAAGACCGCGGCGTACGCAAGGCACGCCAGGGCCGCCCAGATGATCAGCAGCGCCAGCCAGAAGACCTGCAGCGAGAACACCGGCATCCATGCCGCGCTCAAAGCGAACCCCGCCACGACGGCCGGACGCACCCGCGCCAGCAGCGCCTGGTTGCCGCGCGCGCGCAGCTGCCACGCCGCGAAACCGATGTCCCACAGGAAGATCAGCCCCCAGATCGCGAACGCGTAACCCGCCGCGACCAGCAGGGTCGGGTGCTGGTTGGAGATCGTGGCGTTGTCCGGCCCGAACAGCCCGGCATTCGACATCCACGCCATCGCCGGCATCAGCAGGGCACACAGCAGGACCAGTACGCGCATGGCGGTTCCCCAGGATGAACAG